>JAYVSV010000110.1:0-6361 GCA_043775015.1 Verrucomicrobiota bacterium | reverse complement strand
GGGATTGGTGACGACGTAATCAATGCTCGGCTCGAAGCTCGCGGGGGTGTTTTTGGTGATGTCGTTCTTGAGTTCGTCGAGCAGGTAGCCGACGGTGAGTTTGACGGTGGGAAACTTTCTGTCTCTTACGCTGGAACTAATTCGCGACGGCGGGAATGCGCTTTCTTATGAACCGGAAAATTCCTTTTCGGCTTGTAAGCAGGCAAAGCAAATGAACCCGTCGGATTGCCTGCGGAAAAAGGATGCTTCTCCTCAATCTTCAGCAGGCCTTCCCACGTCATTTTCAATTTGCGAACTTTCATACGAAAACCTTCCCACAAATTTTCAATCCACGCAAGCGACATCATCGCCAAGCCACAAGCTCGAACTGTCGAAGACAATGCTGGCGCGTGCGACCTCTGATGAAGAAATGGTCTGGCACACGCTTAACCGCCAACGTCTTCAGATAAAACTTGGCAGAATTTTTGGTTGCCTCACCCCAAACCGTTTTCACGCCGATGTTGTTCGCCATCTGAACGAGCGAATACAACATGCCCGCGCCCACGCCATGCACTTCACCACCCGCTGGCCCGATGGCATTCGGGTGCGCGGCTGCAAAGTCGAGCACGACATGATGACACCACGTTCTCCGGCAAAAACAGAATCCAAGAATTGGCGAAGGCTTGTGCCACATGGCGCGAGCAATCATCACAAATACAACCTCGGTGTTTGCCTCCTTTTGAATCGCTCGTCTGATTTCATCCGAAGAGACTGCCGTTCTGCCAATCGCCCGGTAAGTTTTCCATCGTTTGTTTGCCAACTGGCAGTATTCGAGCGCGTCTTGAACGTGGGGATTATCGGCCAAGTGCTGCGGGAAGCGCCAGCGACCCAGCCGCGTCAAATCATCCTGTGTTGCAAAGATGAATTCAACGGGCAAGTCATCTGTGCCGACGCGCACGCGGAATTTCATGGCGACGATTTAATACCAGACCCGCCCGGAATTGAAAACGCTGTTCTTCCGTGCCGATGCGCCACGGTTTGCCGTCGCCGCCCAGGCCGCTGCGGCCGATCTCCAGCGAGCAATGGGGAGCGCGGGCCTCCGGCCTGCGGTTTCCGGCTTCCACGCCGGAAACATTGTTTTGACTGAACGAGCATCCGGCGCGACGCCGGATGCAGCACGCGGGACACGTGCGCTCCCCGTTCATCTGCGTGGTGAGCGTGGGGTCGGCTTGCGGGAATTTCTCGAAGGCAAAGCGCGCCCCGAAAGCTTTCGGGGTTGATGACGACGTAATCAATGCTCGGCTCGTGAGCTACGCGGGGGTTTCGCGCATGATGTCGTTTTTGATTTCGTCGAGCAGGTGGCCGACGGCAAATTTGGCGGCGATTTTCGCGATGGGAAAGCCGGGCAGCTTTGAGGCCTGTGCCGACTGATCCGGCATGGTAAAAACTCTTAAAAACCCTTGCTGTAAGGCTTCGGGGATATATGCTCGGCCAAGCAATGAAACCTACGAGAAAGTAATTCTCCGCGAGCTGTATTGCGTCAAAAGTAAATTCCTATGACTAAATCACCACAAATGAATCCGCATCAAATGCAATCTCCCGCCAGTAGGTTTCTATCGGTTTTCTATATCAAAGGATCAAGGGCCCGTGGGGCGCTGTTTTCAGCAGTCATGGCTATTTATTGCGCAGGATGCGGAACATCGCGCCTCCTTCAAATTGAATCCGTTCCTCCTGGAGCGATGGTTTCCTTAAATGGCCAAGGCCTCGGCATTACTCCGGTGAAGACCAAGGCAACTTGGGCTGACGACAAAAAGATCGTCGAGGTAAGTGTGCAACAAGAGGGCTACGAATCGGTCGTTAAGACGCTAACAGCCCAAGATGCAAAGGCAGCGCCCCAACCATGGCAACTGAGCCTGGAGCTGGCACCGTTGAGCATTGTCCGCACCCTCAGCATTGACAGCAATGTCGAAAAGGCAGAGGTGCGAATCAATGGCACCGTGCTGTCTCGCACTACCCCGCTTCAAGTGCCCTTGAAGTTCGTCCGAGAACGTTCCTCCAACCCTTGGAGCAGCGCTATCATCGAAGTGGGAAAAGAGCGCTACCGTTACAAAGGCCCGGCGGGAGAAATCGCTGCGGTATTCACAACAAAGCTCGACCCGGGGAATTTTCCCAAAGATGAACGGCTGTTGGTGAATCTGGAGCCCGTGAAGTTCTATCTTGGCACAATCAAAAGATTTCGGATGACGGCCGAAGGCATCGGGACTCAAGATGAATCGGTATTATCGCAGGTTGGGGAGATCGAGCGTGAGCCCAAAGCCAGCGCGGTCACACTCATCTCGGATCTGCCGCCCGATCAGCCCCTTATCGAAACCACGCTCAGCATCACTCCTGACGGTGATGGTATTGTATATTCCATGCCGGTGTGGAAACCCGAAGAGAAGGAGCCTATTGGTTCCAACCTTTGGCTGCAGAGAGGTGTTCAAAAGAGTCGTTTGACGGATGGTGAATACCATGATGTCGTTCCCAGCGTTTCCAGCGATGGCAAGTGGGTCTATTTCAGCTCAAACCGTTCGGGAAAGTTGTGCATCTGGAGAATCCAGACCAACGGGAAGGGCGGCATCGGCCAGGTTACGGACAGCCCGTCATCGGCAGTGGACTACGAGCCTACGCTTTCCCCGGATGGCAAGCGTCTGGCATACTCATCGCTTCGGTCGGGTGCCAAGGTTCCGCAGATATGGTTTTGTAACCCGGACGGGACGTTGCAAACCCAGATTCGCGAGGGACGTCAGCCGGCCTGGTCTCCTGATAACACGAAGTTGGCCTACGTTGCGGTGGACCAGTCAACCAAGGCCAGTGGCGACGCCATCTGGGTGATCGATTCCGACGGAAGCAACCCGCGGCGGGTTGCCTACAGCCCTGGCAACTCCTTCCGGCATCCCATCTGGAGCCCGGATGGCCAGTCGATCATCTACGAGGCTGACAAGTCTCTCAATTCTGAACAGAAACCGAATTTTGACATCTGGAGAATCAACGCCGACGGAACCGAGCCTACTCAACTCACCGTCAATGGTTCCTACGACTCGTGCCCGGCCATCACCCCAAACGGGAAGACCGTCTACTTTCTCTCCAACCGAGGAGTGCAGAAGGAACTGCAGAATAATCTGCAAATCTGGCGGATGGATCTGCTCGATAAGCGGTAAGACAAAAACCACAATGCTTTCACTCGGCGTTGAAAAGGACGACTTGGTTTTTGTAAGCGAAGAAGAAACGTGAGCAACTGCCGAACGGCGAGCCGGTATGAAACCAACAACAACCAAAACTGAACTTCCGCCTTCCATCCATCTCCAAAAAGGAGTTTTCCGAAGTTTTCTGTATTTCAGTCTTTTGGCGGGACTGATGATTGCCGGTTTGCCGCAGGGGGCTGTTGCACAGCAAGGAAAGGATACGGGTTGGTCCTGGTGTGGTCGGTCTGGGCATCCTTCCGTTTTTCAAAGTACATGCTCTATTTGCGCGAGGAACAGATCATCAAGTAGCGGCGGCGGCTCCAGTGGAAACTCAAGTGGGTCAATCCAGAACCAAATAGCACTCGACGCCGCTGGGCAACTGGGCACAGCAATCGGCAAGGGAATCGGGAACTTACTTTTTGGCGATCCGGCAGAGGACTCCAAGCAGCAAGCCGCAGCACAAGAACAGGTGCTCGCACAGCAACGAGCCGCAGCAGCAGCAGCGGCAGCAGCCGAAAAAGAGCGAGCCGAAAAAGCCGAAGCCGCTCGGCGCGAAGCAATCCGTCTGGCTGCTGTAAGGGACAAGCAGGAGGGACTCCACGCTTTCAAGGAAAAGAATTGGGAACAGGCGATTGCGCGCCTGTCCTCGGCGCTGACGGCATTGCCAAACGATGTTGAGATTCAAGACAAACTTAAGTTGGCTAGGAACAAACTTGCGAAAGAAATAGAGAATCACCAGCGTAATCAGAAGGCGTTTAATCCCTATGCCGCTGTCACACCAAATTCTGGCTTGAGCGTACCTGTTCAAAGGGATCAGCAAATCCGCATTATCAGCGCTCAATCCCCTTACAAACCACCGAGTCTTCAACTCCCGACCCAACCCATAAAGCAAAGCCAAACAGCCAGCGGGCAGCCCAAATCTGGCATCTGGCAGCGAGACGTGCCTGCGGAAGAGCGGGCGAGTCGTACCGTTATTCTGGATGATAAAGATAGCAAGAAAGGTTACGGCATATCTGGGCTTCCGGGCGTTTACACTGGCGGCTCCGGTCCTGGTTCCGGCATGGCGCCGCAAAACGAACCGAAGCTGAAAACAGAAATTGGAGATAGCATCGGCGCGAACAATATCGGAAATCCGAATCTTCCAGGCATTGGTCTCAACGAGGGCAAGCAAGGTTACGGCATACCTGGGCTTCCCGGTGTGTATACCGGGGGTTCCGCTCCCGGTTCCGGCACCAGGCCACCGGGCGATCCGGAATTAACGATTAAGGTTGGAGACAGCGGCGCACTAGCGCCAAATCGCTCGCCAGCGCTGATGCCGCAAACAGCAGCGCAACCCGTCGCTGTGTTGCAGCAGCAGGCGGATGCTTCCCAGGCAGCCGCGGCGGCGCCAGTGCTGGAAGAGGCATCTTCCAAGGCGCGGGCTGGTTTCGGCACGCCGCTCGGGCCAAGGGCAACGCAACCGACCATAGCCACCATCTCCGGCGGAACGGCGACTCCGGGCGTGGACACCAAGGCGGGCGACCAGTTGATGAGCGTGGCGACAAGCGGCCAGAATTCCGGGAAAAACTTTGACGCGGGTGGCAAATACACTGGCTCACTGAATACTCCGGGCAGGGCTGGAACAGGATATTCTGACCCATCAGTTGTGGATTTGCGGGGAAAACAAGGAATCGTCGATCCTTCGGTTCTCAAAGAAAATCTGGCGGCTCCAATCTTTTCAGCTCCGGGCAACCCACTAGAGACAAGAACCTCCGGCACCGTGAAAGACACCACAGCCTCCGGCAGCGTGAAGCCGACAAAAAACTTTTATCAAATTGGCGCGGGATACACCGAGCCAACCAGCTCCACAACAGTAGAGCCTCCCTCTCACTTCCAAGGCGCATTGGATAAAAAACTTGCCCGTTTTCAAGGGACTTTAGACGCGATGTTTGCGGCAGGCAGTTCTTATGATCCGGACAAGCATCCACCGGGTTATTCAATTATTCAGAGATTCACCCTAGTTAGCAATGGGACTGAAGCAATTCTGTATGGAAAAGTGGGGGTTGATCGGAAACCAACCAACTTAATTTTGGCATTCCGTGGATCCACGACAGACATGAACGATTGGACGTATGGGAATGTTCCCAATGCGTTTGCCAAGTGGTCGCCTTCACCGCAGGGGTCGCAGGCATATGTGTCATCCGTCTTAATCGCGAGGCTCGTTCAGAAAGAATTCCCTGATTCTCCGATAACTCTTGCTGGACATTCATTGGGCGGAGGCGAAGCGACTTTGGCATCGGTTGCCACCGGCCTGCCGGCCATTACTTTTAATGCAGCCGGCGTCAATCCAAGCGACTATGGCTACAGCGCAAAATCAGATACATCACAAATCACGAATTATCATTTAACGGCGGAACCACTGACAACGGCGCAGAACAATTTAACAGTCGCAGGCAGTAAGGCCAATCAATACACCAGAGTCTTCCCAATCGCACTTGGAAATCAAATTGCTGTTACGCCCGTCGGTTTATCCCTTAGCAAGGAAACGATAAAAAAGTATTTTGAAACTAGGGGTTGGCATGGCATAGGGGCCGTTGAGCCAGCCATCATCAATTACCTTTCACAACAATAGCGTCCGGCGGTGACACCAGTGCCTTGGTGGCGGGTTCAACTCCCGTCAGTCAAGCGCCTGACAACGTGTTGAAAAAACTATCTGTCAAAATATGGGGTCAGTTCATCGCCCCCGCCAGTTCTTCCTCAAAATCCACAATCTCTTTGATCTGCACCAAGAACCAGCGGTCAATTTTCGTGAGGTTGAAAATCTCCTCAATTGTGAAGCCGGCGCGGAGGGCGTGGCGGATGAAGAAGATGCGTTCGGCGTTGGGCACGCTGAGTTTGCGGCTGATGACGTCGCGCGGGAGGAGGTCGCGGTCGCCATAGACTTCCGTGCCGATGCGCCAGGGTTTGCCGTCGCCTCCCAATCCGCTGCGGCCAATCTCCAGTGAGCGCAGGCATTTTTGCAGGCTCTCCTTAAACGTGCGCCCGATGGCCATGGCTTTGCCGACGCTTTTCATCTGCGGGGTGAGCGTGGATGGTGGCCGTCTGCAAAGACCTTGCGGAAATTTCTCGAAGGCAAAGCTCGTCCCGCCGTCGCGGGATTGGTGACGACGTAATCAATG
>JAYVSV010000109.1:0-18455 GCA_043775015.1 Verrucomicrobiota bacterium | reverse complement strand
ATGGATTTGTCCACCGGCAAAAATATTCACGCCACGCGCGAATGGATTTTGCGCAATTCGCCCGTGCCCATCGGCACCGTGCCGATTTATCAGGCGCTCGAAAAAGTCAATGGCCGCGCGGAAGATCTGACGTGGGAACTTTTTCGCGACACGCTGATCGAGCAGGCCGAGCAGGGTGTGGATTACTTTACCATTCACGCTGGCGTGTTGCTGCGCTTCGTGCCGATGACGGCGAACCGCATGACGGGAATTGTTTCGCGCGGCGGCAGCATCATGGCGAAATGGTGTCTCTCGCATCACCAAGAAAATTTTCTCTACACGCATTGGGACGACATCTGCGACATCATGGCCGCGTATGATGTTTCATTCAGCATCGGCGACGGACTGCGGCCCGGCAGCATTGCCGACGCGAATGACCGCGCGCAATTTGGCGAACTTGAAACGCAGGGCGAACTCACCAAACGCGCGTGGGCCAAAGGCGTGCAAGTGATGAATGAAGGTCCCGGCCACGTGCCGCTCCACATGATCGAAGAGAACATGGCGAAGCAACTTGAGTGGTGCAGCGAAGCGCCGTTCTACACGCTCGGGCCGCTCACCACCGACATCGCGCCCGGCTACGATCACATCACCAGCGGCATCGGCGCGGCGATGATCGGTTGGTATGGCTGCGCGATGCTCTGCTACGTCACGCCCAAGGAACACCTCGGCCTGCCGAACACTGCATGAATTCCGCCTCGCAAAATTTTCCGCATCATCTCGGTGTGCTGCGCGAGCGGATGTTGCATCCGACGGATTACGAGCTGGCGGTGAATTATTTTTTGGAAGAGTTCGCTGGTGACGCGGAGTTTGTCCGTGCGTCCGACAAAGAACCGATGTTGCATCTCGTCGCCGTGCTGCAAAAAGTTGTTTCAAAATCACTGGGGCGCGAGGTGAAATTGGAAGGCGCGCTCGTTTCTTATTTGCGCGAATACCGGTTTGTCCACGGCAACGCGCAGGCGGACGGACGGATCGTGATATTCTTTTATTTTGAGGACGCCGACACGGGCCTCGTGATGATCATTCCGGGAATTCGCGGGCAAGGCGACATGGCGCGCTTCCATCTCACAGGCGGTTTGACTGACCCGCAAAAGAATTGAAATCAAGCGGCGATTTACAGCCCGACCTGAAACTGTTATTCATTCTCCATGATTCAGCCGGAACAATTGGTGGCAGGCGAGTGGGCCGAATGGTATCGGCTCACCGCTGTGCAACGCTGGCTGGAAAGCGAGAAACTCTGGCAAACCTATCTCGCGCTTGGAGGCTCACTTGATCCCGAACCCGATACGCAAAGTCCTTTCTTCGATGCGCGCGCACCGCGTCCGCGCCCTGCTCATGGGCGGGCAGGCGTGCGTGTTTTACGGCGCGGCCGAGTTTAGCCGCGACACCGATTTCGCGATTCTTGCTGACACTGCCAACCTCGCGCGGCTGCGAAAGGCGCTGGCGGACTTGCGCGCAGAACCCATCGCTGTGCCGCCATTTGAATTGAAATATTTGCGGCGCGGTCACGCTCTCCATTTTCGTTGCCAACACTCGGAGGCATTGCGAATGCGCGTGGATGTGATGTCGAAAATGCGCGGCGTGGATTCCTTTTCAAAACTCTGGCAGCGGCGGACAGTCATTGAATTGCCGGATGGAACGAAGTGCGATTTGCTTTCGTTGCCCGACCTCGTGCAGGCGAAGAAGACGCAATGCGACAAGGATTGGCCGATGATCCGGCGTCTGGTGGAAGCGAATTATTTCTCAAGCGAGGCCAAGCCGAACGCGGCTCAGATAAAATTCTGGCTGATGGAATTTCGCACGCCACAGTTATTGCTGGAAGTTGCGCAAGCCCATGCCGACTTTGCTCGTCAACTGGCGACAAAACGCCCTTTGCTCAAGCACGCCATCTCCGGCAAGCTCGCCCAATTGGAGTGCGCGCTCGTGGCTGAGGAGAATCGTTTGCGAGCGGAAGACAAAAAATACTGGTCACCGTTGTTCCAGGAATTAGAAAAGTTGCGGCATCCGAAATGAAACTTGTTCCACACACCGTTACGATTAAAAAGGAACTTGGTTTGCCGATTAAATTTGTCGGGTTGGGCGAACAGGCGGATGACTTGCAACCGTTTGCTGCGAAACAATTCGCGCAGGCGTTGTTTGAGAAATAGAAATTTCCAGCCTTCTGCGAGTCCGTCACAAGCTGACCGGGTTTGCAAAAAATTGTCTGCTCCGGTAGGCTCATTCACATGAAACAAGCGGAACCCAAAGCAGACACGTCATGGCGCAAATCGCGTCTCGGCGCGCGTCTGCTTCTCCGCAAGGAAACCCGCCCGCTCCGTCCGCGCGAGCAAATGCTGGCCCGTCGTTTGAGCCGCGATGCCGAAGTGACCAACCGGCTCATCCAGCAGGCGCTTTATTTTCTCGGTATCGGTTCGCGCAAACATGACTTCGACCAAAAACTTTTCAAGAGCGCGATAAGCAATCTCCGCATTGGATGCACGTTTGACTTGCGTGGCTCGCTTGCCTAATTTGTTTCCATGACTGCCACCGAAGAACGCCGTCTCAAAGTTCTGCTGAAGGACGTGGTTATCGAAGTGCTTGAAGAACGCCACGACCTCCTCCGCGCCGCTTTGCAGGAAAGTTTGGAAGACATGGCCATGCTCAAAGCCATTCAGGATGGAGAAAAGTCGCCACTCACGAGCCGCAAGAAAATTTTCCAACGCTTCGACCGGGCCGCGTGAACACCGCCTTTCGCGAATCCTTTGATGCGGATTTGTCAGCCGTCCGTGATGTCGCACTGCTTCGCCGCATCCGAAAGACCATCGAACAAGTGGAGTCCGCTCGAAACTTCCAGCAGATTCCCAATCTCAAACGACTGGAATCCACCGGCAAATACTACCGAATTCGCGTTGGCGATTATCGACTCGGTTTTGTTTTTGAGCAGGGCGTTGTGACGTTTGTTCGGTGTCTCAACCGGAAAGAAATCTATCGCTACTTTCCTTGACGATCTGGGAGTGATGTTTGTTTGCTTTGCCCGGCGCGGTGTTTTATTTTGCCTCCATGAATACGGTTCTCGAAAAAAAGGAACAGTTCATCGTGAATGCTTCCGGCAAACGCGTGGGCGTTCTGCTCGACATGCTCGCCTACGAGCGATTGCGCGAAGCCGAAGAAGAATTGGATGACATCCGCGCTTATGATGCAGCGGCCCCGCGTGTCAAAGCTGAGATTGCCAAGGGAAATTTCGTCACTTTGTCCGAGTACCGAAAAGCCCGCGCCGCCAAGCGCAAATGAAATACAGCGTCAACCTTTCCCGTTCCACGCGAAAGCAACTCGAACGGTTTTCCGGTGATACGGAACGACGCATCCTTGCCAAGTTGTTTGAATTAGAATCCAACCGGCGTCCATCCGGCTGCAAAAAACTTAAGAACCGTGACGCCTGGCGCGTTCGCATCGGCGATTACCGCGTCATCTACGAAATCCACGAGAAAGTTTTGCAAGTCATCGTTGTGACCGTCAGCCATCGGCGGGAGGTATCAATGAAATTAGACAATAGGCCGATGATTTTCAGCCACGTTCGATGCGAAACAATTTTGGCAGGCGTTGTTTGAGGAATAAAGATGTCACGTAGCATTCACACGACCAGAAAAACGGTTTCGCAGCTTGCCAGGAAAAAATTTGATTCAGCGAAGGAAAAGATAGAAACGCTGGACAATGCACACCGTAAACTTGAAAAAAAGCGGCGGATCAAACGACAGGTTTCAGCCGAACGCCATCGCTCGCCGCCGCCCGTGGCAGGGATGGATTGCTCAACCATTCCGATTGAAACGCATGATGCCAGCCAGTACGTGCATCACGGTGCTTCGCTGAACGATTTGCGCGCAATCCTGAAGATGCTCCCGGATGCAGCGAAAGAAGGAATCTCATCCATAAAATTGGTTCTCGGAAAAGAATATCTTGAGGAATGGTCAGACAAATACGAGGAGCGAGATCCGTTTACCGAACGACTATCTTCTGAAATTTTGCCAGGGGTTTACGGAGGCATCTCTTACGGCACTTATTCGCCAAGCACAGCGCGAATTGCGTTATATGCCTACGTTTACGATTCGGACAGGCTTCCGATTCCGCAGAATATTTGTGAACTCTACCTGCGACTGTGTGCGCTGAAGACGTTTGTGCATGAAGTGGCCCATCATCACGACGAAATACACAGAGTCGCTCGCGGAAGATGGCTCGCCGACAGAAAAGAGAATTTCGAGTGGTATGCAGCGAAAAGGGAGCACGAATGGACGCGCCAAATTGTGATTCCATATTTGGAGAAGACCTATTCTGAAGATGTAAAAGAGTTGCTCGATTTTGTGGAACACAAGGGTGGACTACGGCTTCCGCTCGAATTTTTCTGCGGAGATTCCCGAAGCACTTTGCGAAATGGTTTGATCAGATTTTCGTTTTCCACAGACAGCGCATTCGAGTCGTGGGTCGGAGAGCTATCAAAATGTGCAGATATTGTAGCCTCACGATTGGCGTTTGCGTGGGAATTACATTACTCCGATCAATATGAATCCTGTCTTCAAATCGTGGAACGGCTCATTGCAGCGGGAGGATCCAAATTGGAGGTTCTTATTTGCAAAGCGGACACGCTTGTTCACTTGGAAGGGTTTGACGAAGCGCTTTCCATAGCAGAACGAATTCTGTCTTCAGCAACGGCCATTGGAGAGGCTTGGGAAATTCGAGGCAACGTATTCGAACATACGGAGAATTGGACATCTTTGCTGGCGAACTGTGATCGATGGTTGGCGTCAGTTGATGAGAATTCTCAAAGCCGCTTCGATGCTTACCAGCATTTGGCGATCGCTCATTGTGCATTGGGAAACTTCAAGGAAATGGACAGGTGGATTGAGATTTGGGTGAATTTTGGCGAGAGGAAAAGAAAAGAACAATTTGTTCGTAGATCAGTGTATCGACGAGCAGGTCGAGGGCTTCCGCCTGAAACTGCGCGGACGAAGTAATAAAATACCTTTCCGTCCAGCGGCTTCGGTTCAACGACCATTTCGTTGATACCGACGGTATGTTACGTGGAATCGCAAAGCATTTTGCGGAAATGCGCACTATGGTGGCAATCCAATGGAATATCATTTGAGCAAAGCAAAATGGTCGTTCAGACAATACGTTCCTTTCCATTTGAGTCTTTTCCCAATGCGCAGTTACGCTGCGACACAATGACTGACCTTCAATTTATGCGCCTCGCCCTTGGCTTCGCTCGGCGCGGCTTGGGAACGACTTCGCCCAATCCGACCGTTGGCGCGGTGCTGGTCAAAGGCGGACGCATTCTTGGACGTGGACGGACTGCGCCCGTCGGCGGGCCGCACGCGGAGATTGAAGCGATTCGCGATGCGCAAACCAAAAAAGAAAACCTCAAGGGCGCGACGCTTTTTGTGACGCTGGAGCCGTGTTGCACGCATGGACGCACGCCGCCTTGCACGGATGCCATCATCGCCGCTGGAATTAAACGCGTAGTCGTCGCCGCGACGGACCCGAATCCGAAACACGCGGGCAAGGGTTTCAAGTTGTTGAAGCAAGCGGGAATTGAAGTTGAGTGGTGGGGCGAGGCTACTGACGAGCCTTTTCTTGTGCGCGGCGGCTCGCGGGGACGCTCGCCCCACCAAACTGTGTCGAACCCAAAACTGTCTTCGGAAAGGTTACGGCTCGACGGAGTCTCGCCCTACCGAAAAATTGTGGTTGAGGCCACGCGACTCAACGAAGATTTCAATCATTGGATTGTTCATCGCACGCCGTTCGTGACGGTAAAATCGGCGATGACGCTCGATGGGAAAATTGCGACGGCCAGCGGCGAATCGAAATGGATCACTGGCGAGAAGTCGCGCGCTCAAGGAATGAAACTTCGCCAGGGCGCGGACGCGATTCTGGTCGGGGTGAACACGGTGATTGCGGATGATCCGGCGCTCACGATTCGCGCGGTTCAAGGTTCAAAGTTTAAAGGTCAAAGTCCGAAGGTTCTGCGGCGAATCGTTCTTGATCCGAGTGCGCGCATTCCGCTGGCGGCAAAAATTCTCAATGATGAATTTGCGGCTTGGACGACGGTCGTGGTGAGTGAGAAGGCGAAGAAGAAACGGTTGAGCGCGTTAGCGAAAAAGGTGAATGTCGTCGTCGCACCGACAGCCGGAACGAATTCGCACCCGCGCGACACAGACGCTACCCAGATTGATTTGTGTTGGTTGCTGAAAAAGTTGGGCAGCGAAAATGTCACGAGTCTGCTGGTCGAGGGCGGCGGTGAAACGAATGCCCGATTTCTGGAGCAAAAGCTGGTTCACCGGATCGCCTTTTTTTATGCACCAAAAATTCTTTGTGGACGAGACGCACGTAAAGGGGTCGCTGGAAAGGGAATCGAGCGGGTTGAAGATAAAATTTCTTTGCGCGAGGTCGAATGGAAAAAGGCAGGCAAGGATTTATTTTTGACGGCGAGAGTTTTGTAGCTGCGCCTCGAAAGAGCGCGGGTATTATGAAATAAATTATCCGGCCGCGCCCTTACGAAGCGCAGCTACAATTGAAATAAAATGTTCACAGGAATTGTTGAAGAAATCGGCATCATCGAACGCATCGAGCGTTCAGCCAAAGCCATTCACCTGACGGTGGGAACAAAGCGTTGTGGGCGCGATCTCCGCATCGGCGACAGCCTCTCCGTCAACGGCTGTTGTCTGACCGCAGTGAAAATTCTCTCTCGTGCCGGGAAAAAATCGGTGCGTGTGGATCTGCTGGAAGAAAGCTGGCGTCGAACCAATCTTCAATTCGTGAAAATTGGTTCCGCAGTGAACCTCGAACGCGCCCTTCCCGCCGACGGACGACTCGGCGGACATTTTGTCACCGGCCACGTTGATGGGCTTGGGAAAATTTCACGTTGGGAAAAACGCGGGCAAGATTTTTTTCTCGAGGTGGCCGCGCCTGCCGACCTGATGCGCCACGTCATTTTCAAAGGTTCGATCGCGCTTGATGGAATCAGCTTAACCGTGGCAGAAGTGCGAAAGAAAAGTTTTGCGGTGTGGATTATTCCGCACACGCACGAAGTCACCGCGTTGCGCGAACGAAACATTGGCGACGCCGTGAACCTCGAAGGCGATCTGCTCGGCAAATACGTCGAGCGCTTTATTTTTTTGGCGCAGGGGCGGCAAATTTCGAATCCGAAGTCTCGTCGTGTGGCTCGATGACTCTGACCCGATCCGCCGCCACAGAAAACTCGTGGCCCATGGCATCTTTGAAAACGTAATTTCCAGTCTTTTTGTCGTAAATCGGTTTGCTGACACCGGTGTATTTTTGACTGCGCCCCATCCCTCCTACCGTCACGTCGTAACTGCTTTTGCACCCGGCGAAAAGCATCACACTCGCGACGCACAAGCTGGCGATTTTCAAAACAGCAGAAAAGGTTGCTCTTTTTTTTCCGGTGGGTTGCAATTTTGGTGCGCTGGTCATTCGTCAATCAATGCATTATCCAGCGTGCTCGTTCAATGGAAGAAGCCAAATCTTTTCGTCGCTCGCGGAAGTTTCGTGACAGAACCGGCGTCTACTGCGAGAACGTCCTTATCGTAACATGAAAACACCGATTTCAATTTTCGCTTTCGTCCTTATTTTGTGTGGCAGTGTGAATGCCGCGAAAACTTTTCCGCCTGTTTCAGAGCTGCCGGTTCGAGCCGAGTTGCCCGATCCTCTTGTGATGTTCGACGGCAAACCGGTCGCGAGCAAAAAAGATTGGCTCAACCGACGACAGCCGGAATTGAAAGCGCTCTTTCAACATTACGAATACGGCTACTTTCCCCCGCCCGCTAAAGTCGAAGCCACGATTGATCATGTGGACAAAAACTTTTTGAACGGCAAGGCGACTTTGAAGTTGGCCACTCTCACTTTTGCGGAAAAGAAAGCGCCGCAAATTCATTTGTTATTGGTTGTCCCAAATAAAAGAAAAAGTCCTGCGCCAGTTTTTCTTGGCTTAAACTTTGCGGGAAATCACACCCTGGTCACCGACACCAACGTCCCCTTACCCACCAGTTGGATGAATGGGAAAAGTCCAGAAGTCGTGGAGCACCGCGCCACCGCAGCAGGTCGCGGACAGCAAGTCGATGTTTGGGCGATTGAACAATCGATTGATCGCGGGTATGCGATCGCTTCTGTTTTTTCGGGAGAAATTCAGCCCGACCAAACCAACGCCACCAACGGCGTGCGTGGAGCGTTTCATGGCTCAAAAAATCCTGAACACGAATGGGGAACCATCGCTGCCTGGGCGTGGGGTTTGCAACGCGCGGTCGATTATCTGGAAACCGACAAGAGCATCGACAAGAAGAAAATTGCCGTCGTCGGCCATTCGCGTCTCGGAAAAGCGGCGATTCTTGCCGGGGCTTTCGACGAACGGATCGCGCTGGTCATTCCTTTGCAGGCTGGATGCGGCGGGACTTCACCGGCCCGTGGAAAAATCGGTGAATCGGTCAAACGAATCAACACCAGCTTTCCGCACTGGTTTAGCGGTGAGTTTAAGAAATTCAACGACGAGCCGGAGCGGTTGCCGTTTGATCAACATTGTTTGATCGCACTGTGCGCGCCGCGTCCGGTTTTGCTTTCCAATGCGGTTGAGGACACCTGGGCAAATCCGGAAGGTCAATTTGAAATGTTGAAAGCGGCGGACATAGTTTATCGACTGGTTGGAGCGGACGGACTGGCTTCGCCCGCCATGCCTGAAACCGGGAAGCTGATCGACAGCACGCTCGGTTACTACATTCGTCCGGGTAAACATTCGATGACGCCAGGCGATTGGAAAATCTTCCTCGATTTCGCCGATAAGCATTTTGGAAAACCTCGATGAGAAAAACAAAGATTATTGCCACGCTTGGTCCGGCCACGGATTCGTCGGAAATACTCGGACGCATGATCGATGCGGGAATGAATATCGCGCGGCTCAACATGTCGCACGCCAAACATGATTGGGTTCGTCGCGTCGTGAAAGACATTCGAGAACTCGCCGCTGCCCGGAAAATTTCTGTCGGCATTCTCATGGATACGCAAGGTCCGGCGATTCGCACGGGGGATTTGAAGAATGTGCTCGATTTGAAACCCGGCGGGAAATTCACCTTCACCGTTCGCGGCGAAAAAAGTGAGGAAGAATCTTCGGTCGATGTGAATTACGAAAATTTCGTCAACGACATCAACGTTGGCGATACCGTCCTGCTCGATAACGGCGAAATCCAAATGAAGGTGTTGAAGAAATTCGCCAACAAAATTGAGTGCGAAGTTTTGACGCCGGGAAAATTGGGAAGCCGTCGCCACATTAATTTGCCGGGGGTGAAAGTCAGTTTACCCGCGCTCACCGGAAAGGATTTACAGGATGTCGCGCTTGGTCTTGAACTCGGCGTGGATTACATCGCACTGTCGTTCGTGCGCGAGGCGAAAGACATTCGCCAACTTAAAGCAGTGGTTGCGAATGCGAAAAACAAACCGCTCATCGTCGCGAAGATTGAAGACCAGCAAGCGGTTAAAAACTTGAAGGAAATTATCCAGGAATCCGACGCACTCATGATCGCACGCGGCGATTTGGGAATCGAAGTTCCGTATGAAGAATTGCCGATCATCCAGCGGCGCGCGGTGAAATATTGTCTCCACATCGGCAAGCCGGTCATTGTTGCCACGCACATGCTCGAAAGCATGATCGAAAATCCCATTCCCACCCGCGCCGAAGTGACCGATGTCGCCAACGCCGTCTATGAACAGGCCGACGCCATCATGCTCAGTGGAGAAACCACCGTCGGCAAATATCCACTGAAATGTCTGGAAGTGTTTGATCGTGTCGCGCAACGAATCGAGCGCAGCGGCGGCGCAAATTTCCAGGAGCGCGCCGAACTCACCAACCAACGCGAAATGCTGGTGAAAAGCGCCGTGGTGATGGCGGATGAATTAAAGGCGGCGGCAATCCTTGTTTTTACGTTGAACGGAACTTCCGCGCGATACGCTGCCTGGATGCGCCCGCGCCATTCTCCGATCTACGCGATTTGCGATACGCAACAAGTCGCCGATTCGCTCACGCTGAACTGGGGCGTGCGTCCGATTGTCATTCCGTTCGAGCACAGCAACCGCGAGAAAACCATTTCGCGCTCCATCGAAAAATTGGTTGAGCAAAAATTGTTGGGCAAAGGAAACACCGTGGTTGTGATCAGTTCGATCAACGTGGACGGGCAAACCGTCAAAGCAGTGCAAATGCGCGAGGTGTGAACCGCGTGGCGAACCTTCTCAAGGATATATTTCAGGAAAGGGTGTGATTAAAAGTGGGTGAGGGCCACGCGGGCGCGATTGACTGCCGGGGCCATCGGAACGCCGCCTTCAGGCGGCAGCGCGGGCAACGGGCTACAGGGCTGCCGCCTAAAGGCGGCGTTCCTCAGCCTCACCCACTTTTAATCAGACCCGCTGACGCGCCACGGCTGAATTCCACCTTGCGTCGCCCCGCCTGGCTCGTTATTTCTTTGCGCTCGATTTTATGAACTACAAAATTGCGCAACGCGCAGCGTCACTGACTCCGTCCATCACTTTGGCCATTGATTCCAAAGCCAAACAGATGAAGGCCGAGGGTATCGACGTCGTCGGCTTTGGCGTCGGCGAACCCGATTTCGATACGCCGCAACATATCAAAGACGCCGCCATCAAAGCGCTCAACGAAGGTTTTACGAAATATACCCCGGCGGCGGGCATTCCAGAATTGCGCCAGGCCGTCGCTGATAAATTCAAACGCGAGAACGGGCTGAATTACAAGCCGTCGCAAATCATCATTTCCTGCGGCGGCAAACATTCCTGCTATAACATCATCATCGCCCTCTGCGAGGCGGGCGACGAAGTCATCATCCCTGCGCCGTATTGGTTGAGCTATCCCGAAATGGTGAAACTCGCCGAAGCGACTCCGGTGATTTTGCAGACGAGCGATAAAACAGAATTCAAAGTCACTCCCGAACAATTGCGCAACGCCATTACGCCGCGCACACGACTTTTTATTCTAAATTCGCCGAGCAATCCGACCGGGTCGGTTTACACCCGCGACGAAATCAAAGCGCTCGGCGACATCTGCGTCGAAAAAGGGGTGCTCATCATGAGCGACGAAATTTACGAACACCTTCTTTACGACGGAGCGACTCACACCAGCGTGGCGAGTTTTTCGCAAGCGCATTACGACCACACGATTGTGGTCCACGGTTTCGCGAAAGCCTGGTCGATGACCGGCTGGCGTCTCGGTTTTCTCGCTGCGCCGGAGACGATTGCCAAAGCCATCGACGCGATTCAAGGCCACAGCACAAGCAACCCGACTTCGTTCGCGCAAAAAGGTGGCGTCGCGGCATTGAATGGTCCGCAAGATCATTTGCCGAAGTGGCTCGCGGAATTCGCCAAACGCCGCGCTTACGCCCATGAAAAGTTGAACCGCATTCCGGGAATTTCCTGCGTGAATGCGAAAGGCGCATTTTATTTGTTCCCGAATATTTCCAAAACCGGCCTCAAATCAATGGACTTCTGCGCCAAACTTTTGGAACAGGAAAAAGTCGCCGCCGTTCCGGGAATCGCATTTGGCGCGGACGACTACATCCGCATCAGCTACGCGACGAGCATGGCCAACCTACAAAAAGGTTGCGAACGCATCGACCAGTTTGTGCGCAGCCTGAAATAGCCTGGGTAAAACCCAAAGTGGTCATGTGCATTGTGGCTCTACGCCTAGCAGTGGCCGTGTGCTAACACTGCGCGAGCACTTCGCGCAACAATGCGTTCACTTCGTCCGCGCACTGAATGCAAACCCCGTAAGTCGCATCGGGAAACTCGACAAAGCGAGCGCCCGGAATGCCCGCCGCCAGGGCTTTGCCAACCTCCAACTTCGTCACGCTTCCCCACGAAATCACCTAGCCATCGGTGCGCAAAGCCAATCCGTGCGAAGCCCCCGCCGCGATTGCCACCACATTGCTCGCAGAGACAGGCACGTTCGTTTGGCCCAACCCATTTTCACCCCACGCCACCACGTTCCATTGCTCCGCAAGGCAACGCAGAAATTCGTTCCCGCAGCAATGGCGGTGGCATTGGTCAGGTTGGCGGGAGCAGTCCCGAAAATGCCACCCCAATTCGTAACTGTTCTGCCACTCAACAAAGCCAAGTTCTGGTTCCCTCCTGCCGCAATCGAAAGCACTTTGCTCAGACCAGACGGCACCGCGCACTGGTTCTCGCAGCTTCAGGTTGTCCGGCAACAAAACCGTTCGCGCGCCGAATCCGAGAAAGTTCTGAACCAAACTTGATAAATCAGAACGCTGGAATTAGAATCTGCAACAATTCGGATTAGCTATGAAACGACGCATTATTTACGGAATTCTTGGCTGTGCTTTAGGTCTCAATCTTTTGATTGGCGCGCAGATTTATGTCTATTCATCTCACGCCGCTGCCAAAGATGACCCGTACGAGAATTATCGACTCCTTTCCGATGTGCTCGAAAAAGTTCGCCAGGAATATGTCGATGGCGAGAAGCTGACTTACAAAGAATTAATTCATGGAGCATTGAAGGGAATGCTCAACACGCTTGATCCGCACAGCGAGTTCATGGATAAATCTAAGTTCGAGGAGTTAAAAAAAGATACGCAAGGCGAGTTTGGCGGCGTTGGGGTTGTGGTTTCGTTAAGCAAAGACAAACAACTCACCGTAGTTTCGCCGATGGAGGATACGCCCGGTTTTCGTGCGGGAATTTTGTCCGGCGATCGCATCATCAAAATTGATGGAAAGAGCACGGAGAAATTTACGCTGGAGGATGCAGTAAAACGTCTGCGCGGCGAACCCGACAGTGAAGTCACTGTCACCGTTTTACGCCCTTCTTCCGGACAAATTACGGATCACAAACTGGTTCGCGCCGTGATCAAGGTGGACACCGTTAAAGATCTGAACGGTAAACGCGAATTCACGGTTGGCGAAAATAACATCGGTTACATTCGTCTCACTCAATTTGGCGAGAAGACTTCTGACGATCTGGAAAAGGCGCTCAAGAAACTCGAAAAACAAGGTATGCAGGCTTTGATTCTCGATTTGCGCGGGAATCCCGGCGGGTTGCTCGATCAAGCGGGAGAAGTTTGCAATAAATTTTTACCGAGCGGCCAGCTCGTGGTTTCCACGGAAGGACGTGGAGCCGCCCAAAAATCAGAATACCGAGCCAAAGGGCGCAACAAGCACCCCAATCTTCCAACGGTCGTGCTGGTCAACGGCGGCAGTGCCAGCGCATCTGAAATTGTTGCAGGTTGTTTACAGGATTTGCAGCCAATCACGAAAGCCATCGTGGTGGGCGAACAAACTTTCGGAAAAGGGTCTGTGCAAAGTATTTTACCATTGCCCGATGGTTCTGCGCTTCGCTTGACCACGGCCAAATATTATACTCCGAGCCACAAGGTCATTCACGAGCATGGCATCACGCCGGACATCATTGTTTCGATGTCGGACGAGCAGGAAGCTGATTTATTTAAACGTCGCGTGCCGGGCGGTTTGGACTCGCTTGACGAGAAAGAGCGGGAGCGAATTCAAAACACGCGCGATGCGCAACTCGATCGTTCCATGGATGTGTTGAAAGGTGTTTTGCTCTACACGCAACGGAGTGCGACGCCGGCAAAAGTGGCTGCGAAGAATTAGGTTTTCGGTTGCAGCGACTGGATCGCTGCCTTGCCTTCGTCCGGTTTTTTGTTGCTCGAAGAATTAACCACGGCTTTGCTATCAACGCATGTTACCTCCTGAATCAATTCTCGAACTGCGAGATGTCGCGAAAAGTTACAAGCTGGACAGTGGCGCGGATGTCACCGTTCTCAGCGGCATTTCTCTGCAACTGCGCAACGGAGAATCCCTCGCAATCGTTGGCCCATCGGGATGCGGCAAGAGCACACTCCTGAACATCATTGGGACGCTCGACCGACCCTCCAGCGGAACGGTGCTGCTGGAAGGCGAATCGCTCAATACGTTCAACGAAGAGGCTCTGGCAAAAATTCGCAACGAGCGCATTGGCTTCATTTTTCAAGCGCACCACCTTCTGCCGCAATGCAGTGTTCTGGAAAACGTTTTGGTTCCAACTCTCGCCTCGAAAAAAAAATCCTTGCGCGCGGGAGCCAAGGAACGCGGCATCCAATTATTGCAACGAGTTGGTTTGGGCGACCGGCTTGCTCACCGGCCCGGCCAGCTTTCCGGCGGCGAACGTCAGCGCGTCGCGGTGGTGCGCGCGCTGATCAATCAGCCGAAAATTCTTTTAGCCGATGAACCCACCGGCGCGTTGGATCGAGCGGCCTCCGATGAATTGGCAAAATTGCTCAACGAACTGAATCGCGAGGAAAACGTGACGCTGATTCTCGTGACGCACGCGCCTGACCTCGCCGCAAAAATGCAGCGCCGGATCGAACTTCGCGATGGCAAGTTGATCAATTGAGGGCTAACTCATTTTAGGAAATTCAGAAATTCTTTTGACATCGCTTCCTAAATTCTGTGCCATCTAAAGAAGTTCTCTAAACACAAACTCAATTTCGAAACACAGGAGTCATTTTGAAAAAATATAACGTCGGAATTATTGGATACGGTTGGGTTGCCACCGCGCACATTGCCGCCATTAACGCCAGTCCTCATGCGCAAGTTACGGCGATTTATTCGTCGCGCGCGCTCAACGCCGCTGAGTTGAGCACAAAGTACGGCAGCAAGATTTCCACTTACACCAGTCTCGAAGCGATGCTCGCGCAAAAAGATTTGCACGTGGTCTCGATTTGCAGCTACCCGTATCAACATCGCGAACACGCGGTGGCCGCCGCAAAGGCGGGCAAACATTTGATCATGGAAAAGCCCCTGGCACTCAACTGGGAAGATTGTCTGGCGATCAAACATGCGGTGGAAGAGGCGAAAGTTAAAACGTGCGTCTGTTTTGAGTGTCGCTTCTCGAGCCAATTCCTGACAACCAAAGCTGTCGTTGATCAAGGTTTGCTCGGTCGCATTCATTATGCGGAAGTGGATTATTATCACGGCATCGGGCCTTGGTATGGGCAGTATCGCTGGAACACGAAGAAGAATGCCGGCGGCAGCAGTTTACTTTCGGCTGGCTGCCACGCCATGGATGCGTTGCTGCTCTGCATGGATGGCGAGGTTGAAACCGTCAGCAGTTATTCAACTCATTCGGCCAATAAAAATTTCGCGAATTACGAATACCCGACGACGAGCGTAACGATTCTGAAATTCAAAGACGGCCGGGTTGGCAAATGCGCTTCGGTGATTGATTGTTTGCAGCCGTATTATTTCCACACGCATCTGGTGGGCAGTGAAGGTTCGTTGCTCGACAACAAATTTTATTCCACGCACCTCGGTGGATTGAACAAGGCAAAGTGGAGCGAGCTTTCCATGAAGATGCTCGATTCTGGCGATGTCTCGGACCATCCCTATCAAACGCAGTTCGACACGTTTTTCGGCGCGCTTGAAAAGGGAGAAGAGATGCCGTTGACCAATCTCGCACAGGCCCTCCGCTCGCACGAAGTGATTTTTGCGGCAGATCATTCCGCCGATATTCACGCAAAGAAGAAACACTGAGTTTTTCTCGTGGCCAGCAAATCTAAAATCGCGCTCGCCATCGCCGCGCATCCCGACGACATCGAAATCATGATGGCCGGAACGCTGCTGCTCTTGAAAAAGGCGGGCTACGAAACGCATTACATGAACGTCGCGCGTGGCAATTGCGGGAGCATTGAAACGGATTCCGCCACGACCGCGCGCATTCGCCTGCGGGAGGCAAAAGAGGCGGCAAAAATTCTGGGCGCGCATTTTCATTCCCCCATCTGCAACGACATGGAAATTTTTTACGACCTGAAAACTTTGCGCCGCCTCGCCGCAGTCATCCGGGAAGTGAAGCCCAACATTCTCCTCACGCACTCGCCTGCTGATTACATGGAAGACCACATGAACACCTGTCGGCTCGCTGTCACGGCGACCTTCGCGCGCGCCATGCCGAATTTTCAATCCGTCCCTGCGCGTCCAACGGAGGATTACGATTGCACAATTTATCATGGGTTGCCGCACAGCTTGTCGGACAATCTTCGTCGCAAAATCGTGCCGGGCGCATTTGTGAACACCGCTTCGGTTCACGCAAAAAAACTGGAATCATTGAACGCGCACCAAAGCCAGCAGAGTTGGTTGGATGCGAGCCAGAAAATGAGTTCGCACTTGCAAACGTGCGATGAGATTTCACGGCGCGTCGGAAAGATGTCTAAAAAATTCAAGCACGCCGAAGGCTGGCGACGCCATTTGCATTATGGATTTTGCGATAAACAGGCCGACCCGTTGAAAGATTTAGGCAAAGATTATTTCGTTAACGAAAAATACGAACGCGATTTGAACGACGGCTTTTGAACTTTAATCCTTAAACTTTAAACCAACCCTATGCCGCGCAAACTCAGCTCCATCGCCCCCGACTGGTGGGATTACACCACACTCGAGAATGACATCATCAAAGCAGTCGCCAAGCTGACACCCGAAAAGTTGCTAAAACTTTCGCGCCCCGGTTTCAAAGTTGTTTTCTACGACACCCTCGAAGATTTTTATCTGGCCGAAGCGTTGGAATATATTTCCGCCTGGAAACAATCCACGCCCGATAATCCCGTCGGCATTTGTGGACCGATCGGCCCGACGGAGCAATTGCCGCTGGTCGCGCGCATGGTCAATGCGCTCGATCTGAAAATTCACTCCGGCCATTTCTGGGGGATGGACGAATGGTTTCTCGACGGAAAAGAAATGTTGCCGAACCACCCGCTCTCGTTCGAGAAGGCCGACCGCGAAATGTGCTTCAATAAAATTCGCAAGGAATTGGTGATGCCGGACAAGAATTTACATTTTCCCAAAGCCAACACCGCCGCCTACCAAAAAAGTTGGGATGGCGTTCGTTGCGCGGTGATGCAAGGCGGTCAGGGCGACATCAAACATTGGGCGTTCAACGATCCATTGAAGCGTGAGGGGAAATATAAAAACAACCCGCCGTCGCCGGAAGAATATCGCAAACTCACCACGCGCGTCGTTGATTTGCATCCCATTACCATCGCGCAAAATGCACGGACTTCCGGTGGCGGAAACATCACGCTTGTTCCGACCAGGGCGATCACCGTCGGTCCGGTCGAAACGTGGAAATCAGACAAAATTTCCATCTGGCAAGCCGGGACACATGACAATCCATTCGGCCAAAGGCTGACTGCGTTCATGATCTCGAAAAATATTCCAGACTCCTCGGTGCCGATGTCCCTCCTCGCCGATCATCCGAATGTGCAGTTCAATTATTTCCGTGGCGGCATCGGCTCCTGTGAAATCGAGATGCACTGATCGCAAAGGACAGAATCCCTCTGCCCAACTACCTTGGTTATCGGCGCATTGAAGCTACCCTGTTTCAATAATAATACCTCGTGTCCGCACTCGGTCCGCCCATCGCGCGTGCTCTGATCTGCGCCTTTGGCCGGACGATTACGCTGCCGTCGGCTTGACCAAGCGGTTGGTCGGGCGTGATCGCCCAATCCCAAATCGGTTTGCTTCGAGTACCGCCTCCAAAACTACCGAGATGCCCAAGATCCCAGAGCGCGGTCCCAGGGGTGTCGCTGACGCGATGTGAAATGAACGCCCGGCGGCTGTCCAGTTCGGAGGTTTTTTTCGGCCAGGCCGGCTCATTGTCCTCGGCATTGGCGCTCACGACGCCTTGGGCGTTGAGAAATTTTATCGCCGGAGTGGACGAAAAATTCGCAAACCACATGTAAGGAGTGAACACGTTGGCCGCCGTCGTATCCCAGCCGCCGTAATCAGTGGTGGTCGCGTCCGCAAAACTGGCCGGGTTGGCATAATTGAGCCAGGTGCGCCCAACGCCACTGGCGGTGATCGGGCAAATCAGGATGCGAGTGTTCTTGATGTAAGTGCCGCGCATCGCATCCACAATGCTTCGTTTGCCCGTCGTTCCGGTGCGATGATAGTCCGGGCTAACATCCTCGTGATAAGGAAACCTTCCGGCGGCGTCATCCGCGTACATAATTTGACTCAAGTATTGCTGCCGGATGTTGCTAACGCAGGAGGCGCGCTGCCCCTTGTATTTCGCCTTGCCCAATGCAGGGAGCAGCATCGCGGCGAGAATCGCGATGATGGCGATAACCACCAGCAATTCAATCAACGTAAAGCCGCTCTGGTCGCTTCCGTTTGAGTTGCGCGGTTGTTTTTTCATGGGAACAAAACAGTTTTAACATCAAGCCGTCTGCTCGTAAATGACAGATTTACCAGCCTGCGCTAAACGGGTGTGATTAAAAGAGGGAGAAGGAACGGAGCGCGGACATTCCTGTCCGCCGGGGCTGGGCTAAAACATCAAGCGCTCTGGGCGGAAGGACGCGCGGCGGACAGGAATGTCCGCG
>JAYVSV010000108.1:0-18326 GCA_043775015.1 Verrucomicrobiota bacterium | reverse complement strand
TTTTTGTGCGCTCGCAACCCCACTTGAGGGTCGGCGATGAAGCGGCGTCAACGCCGCGCTCCATTCCAGATCCCGCATTTCAACCTCGGAGTTCGGGTTCAATGGAGATGAGGCTCATGCGAAACCGATTGCAGCCGCCGACGTGAGAAGGCGGACTATTCAAAATCGCAGGAAATTCACACCTTCACGTCGGCGGCTACGATGCAAGTATTTACAAGGGTCTCGCCTGTCCCGATTTTGGAAAAAACACGCTTTACACCGGGAGAAAAAACCTTCATAAAGAGAGCCGATTGATGCAGCAAAACGGAGCAGGAAAAAAAAATAAAAAAATCGTTGACTCAAAGTCTTCTATCTGTGAGTGTTCTTTCACACACGGTAAACAAAAAACAAAAATATGAGAACAAAAACACTACTCTTAACGGCTGTGCTTGGTCTTGCCTCTGCGGCGACGTCCATGGCTCAGGTCTACTCAGCGAACGTGGTTGGTTATGTCAACACTGTGTTGAAACCCGGTTTCAACATGATCTCCAATCCATTGAAAGGCACAAACAACGGTATCAATACTATCATTCCAAATCCAGGAGTGGGAGCATTGCTCTACAAGTTTACAAATCCAGGTGGCTTTAGCCTGATCGCTGAAAATTTCGGCCCTGGAAGCTGGGATGTAAATTTAACATTAGCTCCGGGTGAAGGTGCATTCATTACGGTTCCTGCCCTGACTACGAACACCTTTGTTGGTGAAGTTATTCAAGGAACTACGACAAATTCATTACCCACTGGTTTCTCCATCCGGTCTTCGATTGTTCCTCAATCGGCTCCTTTGGATGGGGTTGGAGGTTTAGGTTTCCCATCTGTTGTAGGTGATTTCGTTTATCGTTTCGCAAATCCGGGTGGATACTCAATATTTGAAAACTTGGGTGGTGTTGGTGCATGGGATCCAGCTTCCCCTGTGCCAAATGTGGGTGAAGCATTTTGGGTTCAGAAAAATGGTGCAGGTTCATGGATAAGAACCTTTAACATCCCGTAAACAACAAACATGCCGTATCAACAAAAAACATAACAACATAAACTAAACCTGTTCAAATAAAATGAAAAAACAAATAGCAATTTTAATGGCGGTGGTAGGACTCTCTACCAGCGTATTCGGCCAAGGTCAGGTGACTTTAGCAAATAACTCATCAACCTTAATTACAAGTGCTGCTACTTCACTTCCAGTTGCGGTTGGTAGTGCTTCGTTCCAGTTATTGGCTGGTGCTGATTCTGGCTCGTTGGCTGCCGTTGGACCAGTTGTTGGCACGAGTGCAGGAGTCGGTCGTATCGCTAACACAATTATTAGCGGCATGACTTCGATTCTTCCAGATGGACAACTTATAACATTCCGAGTCCAGGCATGGTCAAGTGCATTTGCGTCTTACGCACTGGCATTGGCTGGCAATGGAGAAGTTGGGCAGTCTGTTATCTTCACCTCATCTGCAAGTGTTCAACTTCCTGGTGATCCGCCACCAACACCGGTGTCTCTCGCTGGTAAGTATGCCGGTTTCCAAATCGCGCAAGTTCCTGAGCCGTCCACGATTGCTCTTGGAATCATGGGTGCTGGTTCACTGTTGTTCTTGCGCCGCAAGAAATAATAGTTCCAATCCTCTTCAAGCCGCCCTTTCGAGGGCGGCTTTTTTATTTGCCTAACCGTTGTAGCATCAGGCATCCTGCCTGATGTAGAGCCGTGGCGTCCCGCCCGGCGGTAAACGTGTGATAAAGCAGGAGACTTTTAAATTAACTTGTGGCCACGCGATCCGCGCCCACAATTCCGGGCGGCAAGATGCCGCCCGCCACGTCAGGCAGGATGCCTGACGCTACAATTTAGAATGGCGCGTTCGTCTATCAGTTAGGACACGGCCCTCTCAAGGCTGAAAGACGGGTGCGATTCCCGTACGCGCTACCAACACCACCGTAGCGTCAGGCATCCTGCCTGACGTAGAGCCGGTGCGTCCCGCCCGGCGGAAACCCCCACGACAATCCAAAACCATCCAAACCATCCAAACCATCCGAAACACCAAAACTGCGGTCATTTTTAAATAATGGCAGCGAGACGCTGCCCTCCACGTCAGGCGGGACGCCCGACGCTACAAAAGTCTGTCACTTTCTCGCTTGTCCGTAATCCCGGATGCTGCCACGTTCTGCTCATGCCTGTTCCGGACAGACAAACTGCGCAGCCGGAAAATCCGTTGGTTTCCGGGTTGCACTTTCGAGGCAAACTGCCGCATCTGAAAAAAGAAGGCGCGGTTTATTTCGTTACTTTTCGACTCAACGATTCCTTGCCTTCGCCCGAAATTGCCCGGCTCAAACACGAGCGTAAAGTTATCCTTGAACAAGCTCGTGCCGCCAAAAGTCCGCTGACCTGGCACGAAGAAGAGCAGTTGCTGGCATGGTATTGCGACAAAGTTGAAGCGCTGCTTGATGCGGGACATGGCGCATGTTGGTTGAGCAAAGCGAACGTGGCCGATCTGGTGTCAAACGGGCTGAAATTTTTCGATGGCCAGCGATACGAGCTTCGCGCTTGGGTCGTGATGCCAAATCACGTTCACGCCATTGTCTGGCCGTTCCCCGATCATACGTTGAGCGAGATTCTCCACAGTTGGAAATCATACACGAGCAAGCAGGCGAACAAACTTTTAGATCGTGACGGCGAAACATTTTGGCAAACCGAATCGTTCGATCACTGGATACGCGACGACGCTGAACATGTGCGGCTGGTGGCATACGTGGAAAATAATCCGGTGAAAGCCGGATTTTGTAAACGACCGAGCGACTGGAAATGGAGCAGCACTCACGAACGGATGTAGCGTCAGGCGTCCCGCCTGACGTAGAGCCGTGGCGTCCCGCCCGGCGGAAAGAACGCATGCTGGAGCGAAGAGACCCGCGAAGAATTCTGAATATTGGCTGGGTTGAGAGCGTTTCATTCCGAGTGGCGAGACGCCACCCTCCACGTCAGGCAAGATGCCTGACGCTACAAAATCTCCGCCTTGAAAAACTGCGGATGACTTTTCCAGAAATAACGTTTATCAATTTACGTGCGTACTCGTCCGAAACGGCGGGCCGCCCGAAAAAATATGATCCAATTCCAAATCATCTTTAATCCGACCAGCGCGGCTGAGCTCGCCAAAATGCCACGGGAACTTCAGCTCAATATCCTCGGCGATTTTCGCGGGTTGCCGCAAAAAATCATGAGCGCTGATCTGGAGAAATTCGGCAAGCTCGAGCGGACTGGTAAAACGCTGCACCGCTTTCGACTAGGCGATTATCGGGTCTATTTCGAGCGGCACGACCTGGGCATCGTCGTCCACCGGATTTTGAATCGGAACACGCTGAAAGATTTTCTGTTCCGTTCCAGCCTTCCGACGGGTGAAGACGAAGCGTTGCAGGGCAATCCAAAATTTTGGGAGATGATTGAATCCGCCAGATTGGATTCAGTGAAATCAGGCGCGGAAAAGTAGCGCTGATTACTCCACGTCCGCACCGAGTTCAACGTTCCAATAAGCTAGGTCGAGGAAATGTTTCCAGCTTTCGTGATGGCTGGAGCAAAGATTGACTTGGACAAACGGCCGCCACTTCGGACGTTTCGGCTTCCGGACCAGGTGCAAACCGGCTTCTTGCGGCGTGTGATTTGCCTTGCGGGTGTTGCAGGGAATGCAGGAGCAGACGATGTTCTCCCACGTGGTGGGACCGCCGCGATCCCGCGGAACGACGTGATCCAAATTCAGGTCCTTGCGTTCGAAAATTTTTCCGCAGTATTGGCAGGTATTCCGATCCCGCTCGAAAATATTATGCCGGGTAAACTTCACTTCTTTTTTCGGCAAACGATCGAACATTACCAACAGAATCACGCGCGGCACGCGGATTCGGAATGAAATGGTGTGAATGCTTTCCGGGTGCGGTTCCTGCCGGGAGAAATCCTGCCATTGGTTGAAGTTGAACGTTTGGAACGATCCGTCGCCCCCATTAAAAACAACGCTGGCATGGCCTTCGAACAGGAGAGTCAAAGCACGCCGAGCCGTGCAAATATTCACCGCCTGCCAAAGCCGGTTCAAAACCAGCACGTGTTCGTTAAGGAACGAAGTCATAACGTCTCAATTTCGGGCGGAAATTAGCACAAAAAAACTCCGAATGTCAACGAATGCACCGCCACAACCGGCGAATTTGCGGCGGCCAAAATTGTAATCGTTGCCAAAGCGCTGCGTGCCCAATTAAAGTGGAATTTCTATGAAGAAGGTTTTGTTCATCATTTTTTTTGCGACATTTTTTGCCCGCGCCGCAGGGCCTGACCAGGAATATATTCGAATCTATGACCTCGTCGCCAAGGCTGAGACCTTGAATCAAGACGGGAAAACACAAGCGGCGACGGAGCTTTATCGCGAGGCACAGACGGCATTGGTGAAACTACAGGCTGAGTCTCCAGATTGGAACAAGGACGTGGTGACGTTTCGCTTGAATTACTTGAACGAGAAACTCGCCCCTGCAAAACCCGTCGCCGAAACCGCAGTTGAAAAGATCGCTGCGCCAGCCCCACTTCCGAACAATTTATCGGCGGAAGAGGTTCGCCGTTTGGTTTCTGAAAAAGCGATACTCGAAGCGAAACTTAAAGAAGCTCTTTCCGCACAGCCCAACGGCGTCAGCCCCGAGGCGCTGGCCAGGATGGAGGAAAAAGTGGCTGCGCTGCAAAAGGAACGTGATTCATTGAAAACCGCGTTGACGCAGGAAGCCCTTGCTCCAAAGGGAACCGATTCTGAAAATAAAAAAACGGCGTCAAATAAGAAACCGGATTCAAAGGCTCTCGATCTTCAAAAAAGTAGTGAAGTGGAACAATTACGCGCTCGTCTGGCGGCGCTGGAGGCGCGTCCGATGCCGTTTACGGCGGAAGAACTGGCCCTTTTCGTTGCGAGCGAGCCGCAGCTTGCTTCCGCTAATGCAAAACCGGTGAAGAAGCCGAAAGAGTTGCCCGCTGGTGCCGGAGCGCTGGTCGCGCAGGCGGAACGCGCGTTCGTCGCACGCAACTTTGAAGAAGCTGAGAAAAAATATCTCGATGTCCTCCGTCAGGACGAAAAAAATTCCTATATTCTGGGCAATCTTGCCGCCACGCAATTGGAGCTGAATGCAATTCCCAAAGCCGAAGAAAATATCCAGCGCGCTCTGCAAATTAATCCCGATGACGCTTTTAGTTTAACGCTGCTCGGCATGGTGAGATTCCGGCAGGGAAATTTTGATGAAGCGTTGAATGTGTTGAGTAGATCCGCAAAAATAGATCCGCAAAATCCGGAAACGCAAAATTATCTTGGCATCACGCTCAGTCAAAAAGGGCAGCGTGTTGCGGCGGAAGCGGCGTTGCGGGCGGCCATTAAATTGCAGCCCAACTACGCTGGCGCGCATCACAACCTTGCGGTGATTTACGCCACGCAACGGCCGGCTTACATCGAGCTGGCGCGCTGGCATTATCAAAAGGCGATTGCCCTCGGCCACGCGAAAAGTCCTGACTTGGAAAAAGTTTTAGCCACTCGAAATTAGTCTCCCTCACCGCTGCGAGAAGTGCGATAAAGCGCGCCAAGTTTTATGCTTCAACAACGTGTTGATGAACTCGTAATCAAGACTCGCGGGCGCGGCTTTTACGAATTTACCAAGGACTTGAATGCGTTGGTTGCCGGATCGAATTTTCAGAATGGCCTCGCCACCGTTCACCTTCAACACACCTCGGCGTCGCTCGTCATTCAGGAGAATGCCGATCCCGAAGTGCGGCTCGATTTCGAACGATTTTTCGCCCGGCTTGTGCCGGATGGTGATCCGCTTTTTCGTCACACTTGCGAGGGGGATGACGACATGCCGGCCCACGTGCGAACCGCTTTGACGGCCGTCAACCTGAGCATCCCCATTTCACGCGGAAAATTATCTCTCGGCACGTGGCAGGGCATTTTTTTGTGGGAGCACCGTACCATTCCGCACACCCGCCGCATTATCCTGCACCTGCTCGGGGAATAAACTGGCGAAGGTTTCCAACCAGTGGCAGCTTCCGTGGTGACGAAAACGATGAAAGACTTCAACTTCCACCTAAAACGAATTTTTATTTTCTCGCTGATCGGGGCCGGAACTTTTTCCGTTCGAGCCGAAACCAACGTCAGCCGATTTGGATTTTCCGGTCCTGAAATCTTCCCGATTGACAGCCAGATCGGCCAACTGCACGCCGCAGATTTGGATGGTGATGGGCGGCCCGATTTAATTCTGGTCAACAATTCGCGATCCAAAATCAATTTACTCTACAATCAATCCGGCAAGACCAATCGTGCGGTGGCGCAGCGGGTTGATTTCAAACGCGAACTCAACGAATTGCCTCCCGGTTCTCGTTTCAAAATCGAATCAATCGCTTCTGAAAAAAGAATTTCCTCGCTCGTCGTTGCAGATTTAAACGGCGACGGTCGCCCGGACCTGGCCTACTACGGAGACCCCAAGGAACTCGTCTTGCAATATAACGAGGGGACGAACAATTGGAGCGCTCCAAAACGCTGGCCCATTTTGGACGGACAATTCACCGTGAATGCGCTCGTCTCGGGCGATTTGAACGGCGACAAACTTCCAGATTTGCTTCTGCTCGGTGACAGCCAGATTTATGTGTTATTTCAAAAGCCCGACCACTCGCTTTCGGAGCCTGAGAAAATTCCATTCACTGACGTCGTGAAAGCGATTCAAGTTTTGGACATCGACGGCGATGGTCGAGACGATCTTCTGCTCGTGAATTGGGACAGCCCAAATCCATTCCGATTCAGACTCCAAAATGCAGAAGGCCAACTCGGTCCGGAAATTCATTTTGCGTTGCCGGCGATTCGTTCCTATTGGGCGGATGATTTGGATGGCGATCACAAAACGGAGGTCATCACCATTGCGCAAAATTCCGGGCGCGCGCAGGTTTCCAATTTCACTTTGAAAGAAGCCGAGCCGCTCAATGGGAATTTGCGGCAGGGCCAGTTCGAAGTTTTGCCGCTGAACAAAACCAGCCGTGCGCGACGCGGCGTGGTCTGGGCCGACATCAACGGCGATCGTTTGCAGGACTTGCTCGTGAGCGAGCCGGACAGCGGACAACTCGCGGTTTATTATCAAAACGCGGATGGCTCGCTTCAATCGGTCAAGCGTTTTCCCACTTTGACGGGCGTCAGCGATTTAACGGTGGCTGATTGGGATGGCGATGGAGTGCCGGAAATATTTTTACTGAGTGCGGAAGAACGCCAGGTCGGCGTCACGCGTCTGGACAAAAATGGGCGCATTCCGTTCCCGACAATCTTGCCCGTCGAAGGCAAGCCACTGGCCATGACGGTTGGCGTGATTGAGCCGCAGGGAAAACCAACTTTGGCGTTGATTCTTGAACAAGAAAACCGGCGCGTTTTGGTCACTCGAACGGCTGACGACAAAACGCGAACGCAAAAGCTGAATGAAAGTTTCAAATCCAATCCGAGTTCAATCGCCATTCATGATGCGAACCAGGACGGCTTCGCAGACATCGTGGTGTTGGTTCCTTACGAAAAAATCAAAGTGCTGCTCCAGGTTCCCGGAAAAAGTTTCGATGAGCAGGATATTGTTCCGCCCGGTGGTTCGGTTGATTTGCCGTGGTTGAGCGCGGCTGACGTGGATGGTGATGGGAAACCGGAATTGCTCCTCGCCCAAAAAAACTTTTTGCGCGCGGTGGTTTTAAAATCGGACACGCAAAACAAAGGAACGGTCGCCAAGCCGGCGTGGAGTTTCGTCGTCAAAGAGCAAATCAACGGCACGTCCAGCAATTCGAGAATCGTGGGCGCAACGCCTCTTTCCAACGGAACCAACCGGGTTCCACTGTTGTTTTTGTTGGATGCGGAACGCAAGGCGTTGACCCTGTGCGAGCGCGACGCTGCGGGCGTTTGGCAGGTTTTGCGCAATGTCTTCTTGCCGGTCACCGATTTTGCGGAACTAAAAAGCATAGGTTTAAAATCGACCAACGCGAACAGCATCGCTTTTCTCGGAAATAATTCTGTCGGCTGGATGAAATTGGGTGGGCAGACCTGGAATTTTACGGAACTGGATGGATATGAAACTCCGATCAAAGACGGGCGTCTGAACGATGTAATTTCCGGCGATTTAAATAACGACGGACGCAAAGACCTTGTGTTCCTCGAGACTGCGAGAAACTACGTTGACTTGGTCATGTTCGAGCCGCCGCATCAATTGATTCCTGCGAATCGCTGGCCGGTTTTCGAAGAGCGCACCTTCCGCTCACGCCGCAACGATGTTACGGAACCGCGCGAAGCGGTGGTCGTCGATGTGACCGGCGACGGGAAAAACGATCTCGTGGTTTTAGTCCACGATCGCATTCTGGTTTACCCGCAGGAGTGATCGTCACTTCAGCAGCGGCGGCGTGGGATAGAAAAACTTCATGGTGAATCCGTTGGCGTTGAAATTTCCACCATAGACGGAGAAGTGAAAATATTTCGACACGCTGTCATATTGTGGCAGCAATGAAAAATCAGCCCACTCGTTCATTTTAGCTTGTTCGGCGGGCGTTTTAGGCCCCAGCGCTGGATTTTTGAGCAGGTCCGAAAGCGTCGCGGAATCTTTCTTCAGAGCTGTCCAGGTCGCGCGCATTTCTTCGGAATAATTATTGAAACCAAACAGGCCCAGACCGGTTCCGCCCACTTTTTCCGCCGCTTCGCCAAACCCGATTGTTTCCGAAAGTGGTTTCGCTTTCGTTTCGCTGCTGCGCAAATATTCCTCCAAAATTCCTTTGTCGGAGGAAAGCGCCAGATAACCGCCGCTCGCCGAAAAGTCCAAACCGCCCGGCTCTTTGGAATCTCCCGCCAAAAGGGGCGATCCAGCCATTGTATAAATTTTTCTCCCGAGAAAATCGCGGTCTTTGATCGGAGCAGGGGAAAGAAGCGAGAGGCCGACTTTCATGGCGTTGGCGAGTTTGTCCGGGTTCGCGGAGCCTAAAAGAAAAATGGATGGAGGCGAATTTAAATCTGCGCCGCTCGCCGGTTTCTTCTGATAGTTAATGAAATCGTCTGCGAGATTGCCGACCAGTTCCTTTTTCAAATCGAAGTTCGGATCTTTGTCTTTCCCAGCCGACTCGAAAATCAATTTGAAAGCGCCGCCCACCGCTGGCGAAATATCCGTCAGCATCGCTTCCAGTCCATTCCAGGCGCTTGGCAAATTGATGCGCCAGCGGGTAAATTTTGTCACGTCCGCCGGAACAAAGGCCGGGGGAGTGGATTCCTTGGGTTCCGCCGCGAGCATTTTAAAAAGACCGGTGCGATTCGCTTCCGGGATCCCCAACGAAAGCTGCATCGACATTCCTTCGGAGGCATTGCGGTAACTGAGGGCGACCGTTTTCAAACCACCGAGTCCTGTGGCAGCGATCATTTTATCAGGCTTCGGCATTAACGGATTGCTGGAAGCAGGTTCAGACGAGCCGCGACCAAACACGTCGAGCAACGGCTTCACATTGAACCACGCATAAAGCGGTGCATCGCGGAACATGGCGTTGTGATTGGCGGTGTAGCTCGCCTCATCGACCAACGACGGGGCAAGGCCACCGGTCTGGTGCACTAAAATTTGTTCAATGACTTTTGCGGAATTTCCCACGACCAGCAGCGAACCGGTCTGGCCGACGAGAATTTCAATTTTCTCGGATGGCGATTTCGGTTCATCCGTTGGCTCAGCCTTCGCGCGCGGGAAAATTTTTTCCATGATTTTTGAAACGTCCTCAGACGATGTGATCAGGGTCGTAAATTCAACGTCGCGAATTTTATCGGCCTTGATTTGTTTTCCGGAATCGACCCATTTCTTTTTCAATGCCGTCAAATTACTTCTCAGCAAACTGTTTTGGTCCTTCGTGTCGAGCAGCAGAATCCAACCGGTGTTTTCGTTGGTTTTTCCCTGCCAGCCATTTTGCGTAATGGCGAAAGTAAATTGCCCTTGTGCCATCGAGGCGTAGTCCGAGAAATTCACACCGAATTCCTTTTCCAGTGGTGACATCACCTCCGACATGAACTTGGTCACGAATTTGTCTTTGAACGGTTTCATCGACGCGTCGTTCCAGAGTTGGCCGTAACAGGATGATTTGAAAACGGAACGCAACTTCGTCGCATCGGGAATGCTGAGCAGCATCAGGGTGTCGTTGGGTAACAATTTTTCGGCCGGAGGCACTTGCGCTCGAACGGAAATGGCCAGGGCAAAAACGACGAGTACCGATAAAAAATAACGCTTCATAGTTGAGTGGTTGGAATCCGAATCCCTTATTTCAGTGCCTGCTGTTTCACGCGGCTCGGTGGTTCGAGGTAGCGGAATGGATTGCTCGGATTGTCGTTGTCGTAGGCGAAAGCGTCGCGGTGATTCAGGAAAAATTTCACCTGTTCGATCGGAATGGCAAAGCCGAGTCCTTCGCCAAACGTGATTTTCATGTTGGTCACGCCGATGACTTCGCCGCGCAAATTAAAGAGCGGGCCACCGCTGTTCCCTGGGTTGATTTGCGCCGTGGTTTGCAAATAAAGATCACCCTGCATCTCGCGTGTTTTTGTGCTGACGATGCCTTCCGTCACGGTGCGTTCAAGCCCGAGCGGGCTTCCGACTGCGAAAACGCGTTCGCCGACCGAAAGCGCTTCTGAATCGCCGAGCGAGACGCGGGAAAACTTGGGCGACTCGTTGTCTTCAATGCGGAGCAATGCGAGATCCTGAAATTTATTGATGGCAATAATCCGAACTTTTTTGTAACTGCGCCGCTCCAGCTCCCCATTTTTCTGCTGGTAAACTTCGATGGAAATTTGCGTCTCGCCTTCGATCACGTGGAAGTTGGTGATCAAAAACCCGTCCTCGTTAATAATAAACCCCGAACCCAAACCACCCGGAGTGCGGACCTGAACCACGGATTCACCGACCTGTTGCACGAGTTCCCGGACGCTCCGTTCCTTCGGTGGCCTGGCCTCAGTCGTATAAAACCCTGATTTCGTTTCCACCGTAGATTGGGCCGGTGGGGGATCGACTGGAGTGGAGACGAGCTTTGGCGCAACAGGTGGAGCGCCGTCGTTTTCCACGACATTTACAATTTGATTTCGCGGAATGACGAGCGTCGTGTAACCGATATCAACAACCACCTGGTCGCGTTTTTGCGTCAGAATTTTTCCGGTGACCGAAGCCTTGTCTTTGAGTTGAACCGTTGCCGCCCCGGCAAGTTGCAATCCCGAGAAAAGGATCAGGCAAGATAGGCTGAGAAATAACATGGAAACAATGATAGCCCTGCGCTGCGAATTGACAAGTGCGCCGCTGCTGAAGAATCATTTTTCATCGGAAAAAAGCTGCTGCAATCGCGCCCACTCTTCCGGCGTGTTGACGTTGAGCAAATCCGTCACAAACGCACGCTGCGGTCGAAACTTTTTTGCGCGGATTTCCGCCGAGAGTTGTTGCAGGGAGAATTTCTTTTCATGCAACAATTTTTCAATCGCGGGAAGCTCGCCCTGGTTCACCACGAAAGGAAATCCTGCCAAATTTTTGTGCCAGACGAAAATCGAACCGCATCCATTTCGAGAACGCTTGACCAGTTCTTCCAAAAAGGCATGGGAAATTTTTGGCATGTCGCAGGCTAGGAAAAGCACAGCTCCGGCTCCGGTGGTTTTGAGTGCGGTGTAGATTCCACCGAGCGGACCGCAGCGCGGCACCCGATCGCGGCGGATCACGCGCACCGGACAATGCAAAGTTTTCGCCGTTTCGCGAATGCGGGTAAGGATCGCTCGTCCGCCGAGGAGCAGTTTCGATTTGTCACGGCCCATGCGCGAACTTAGCCCCGCCGCCAGGATGCAGATTTCAATTGAGGTTGGCGTTCGACGAGTTGGCTTCATTCCTTTGTAATGACAGCAAGGCTGTCGATCAGCAGCAGCGAGTGCGACACAAAAGAGGGAAAGCATTGCCAGAAAAGCGGGAGCCGGTGCAAGTGGAGCAGTTCGGCTGACCTGCTGATGTCGCCTGACTCAAAATGGGTGTTACCCGATGAATGGCTGGCGATCCGAGTTGACTCAGAGATCCCGGTTTAGAAAAAATAGAAGTTGCCACCTGATTTTCCTTTGCGTAGGTTCCAGCCCCTTTTCAGAGCGCGGTGGTTGCCGTGTTTTGGATGGGAAACGGCCTCAAATCTGTCTTCGTGTGAAGTCGGGCGGCCACAACAACATTAAAATTAATCCCGTTTTCCGCGGGATGGCTCAGGAAAATTTCCGAGTTTTTAACAAAAGGAAATATGATCAGTATTGGAGTCAAAGAATTGTTAGATGCTGGCGTTCATTTCGGACACCAGACCAAGCGTTGGAATCCAAAAATGAAACCGTTCATTTTTGATGCCCGCAACGGCATTCACATCATCGACCTCAGCAAAACTCTCTCGCAGCTCGAAGCGGCTTGCGAATTTTTGCACCAGACCGTCACCAAAGGTGGCCACATTCTTTTCGTGGGCACCAAGAAGCAAGCCCAGGAAGCGATCAAGGAATCGGCCAAAGGTTGCGGACAACTTTACATCACGGAACGCTGGCTCGGCGGAACGTTGACCAATTTTCAAACGGTTAAAAAATCCATCGCCCGCATGAAACAGATCGAGAAGATGGAAGCTGACGGCAGCATCAGTCAATACGGCAAACAGGAACAAGCGGTTTATCGTCGCGAGGCGGCTCGCCTCTTCAAGAATTTGGATGGCATCCGCGTCATGGACAAATTCCCGGCGGCCATGTTCGTCGTGGACATCAAACGCGAACACAATGCGATTGCTGAAGCGCGTCGTTTGAAAATTCCGATCGTCGCCATCGTTGATACGAATTGTAATCCTGATCTTATCGACCATCCGATTCCCGCGAACGATGACGCCATTCGTTCCGTCCGCGTTATTTTGGCGACCGTTGTGCAAACTATCGTTCAAGCCAAGGCCGAATTCGATTCCAAGCACGCCCGTCGCAAAGCCGAAGCGGCTGCCGCCGTTGCGGAACCGGATCCTGCTGTCGAAGCGGTCGCTGCTCCAGTTGAGGCCGCAGTCACTGCTTAATTAAACACTCTGAGCGGAATGCTGGATTCGTCCGGCGTTCCGCTTTTATTTTCATCTACTTGGAAAAAATTATTATGGCTGAAATTACTGCTGCATCAGTTGGCAAGCTGCGCGAAATGACCAACGCAGGCTTGATGGATTGCAAAAAAGCGCTCACCGAAGCTCAGGGAGATTTGGAAGTTGCCGTCGATCTTTTGCGCAAGCGCGGCGCTGCTTCTGCGGCGAAGAAAGCGACCCGCGACGCCAACGAAGGGGTCATCACCCAACACATTCAACCCGGCTCCAAAGTTGGCGTCATTGTCGAAATCAATTGCGAAACCGATTTCGTGGCCCGCAACGAAACGTTCCGCGCTTTCTGCGATGATATCGCAAAAAGATTGGCCGCGAATCCGGCAATCGATTTGGAATCCGACCGCACTGCACAGGTCGGCAAGATCGGCGAGAACATCAAGATTTCACGCTTCCATCGTATTGAAGTGAGCGGGAACGGTTTGGTTGCCGCCTATATTCACACTGGCGCGAAAGTCGGTGTGCTGGTGGAAGTCAGCGCGGAAAAACAAGAAACCGTTGCTCAGGAAGATTTCAAACAACTGGTTCGCGACATCACCTTGCAGATCGCCGCCGCGCATCCCTCGGTCGTATCACGTGAACAAATTGATCCGACCGTGATTGCGAAGGAAAAAGAAATCGCAGCGGAACAAGTGAAAGACAAACCGCCGCAAGCCATCGCGAAAATCATCGAAGGCAAACTGGAGAAATTCTACCAGACCTCCTGCCTGCTCGATCAGGGCTTCGTGAAAAAGAATTCTGAAGTCAGTGTTGGCGAGCACCTCGCGAGCGTGGCCAAACAACTCGGTGATCAAATTGTCATCCGCAGCTTCGTCCGTTTTCAAGTAGGCGAAACGTCAGTGGCTTAATCGGTTTTGCCTGAGTCGGGTAAATTCGCGCCTGCCTTCGGGCGGGCGCGATTTTTTTTCGCCGCAGAGAGGACTATTTTGTTCGGCATGACTGGAGGAAGTGGCTTGTCCGTTGGCACCCACAGCGACTTAGCAGGAATCTATTCAAGAGTTGGACGAAACTGTTAATCTGGAGTCAAATGCCGGAATTGTATTGAACCCGCAACGCATTTTCAGAAATAACAGTGACCTGACAATGAAACCAACCATTCCCCGCAGAAAATTTCTAGCCCAGACCGCGCTCGGTGCTATGGCGCTGAGCACCATGACGGGGCATCCGTCCGCACGCGGTCAGGATGGTGCCGCAGCGGCGGCGAAAAGTGGAAAACAGCTAACGGCGCGCGATTATCTCAAGAGCCTCCTTTACACAAAGGAGGAGGTGAAGCAGTGGCTCGCAGGGAAGGCGTTCCCGTTCGCGAAATACAGCAGCGAGTTCGGGTGGTTGCTGCGTGACGCGCGCTTTCAGGACGGCTTCAACGGCTCGACGAGTGTTTATACCTACGGCAAGTTGGATGAGCGAATCATGATTCACTACAAGGCCCAGCCGTGCCGCATCAACACCTACGGCAACAGCTACACGCAGTGCCACCAAGTGAGCGACGGCGAGACGTGGCAGGAACAACTCGCCGCGCACTTGCAGGAGCCGGTGCGGAATTTTGGCGTCGGCGGCTGGTCGGTCTATCAGGCGTATCTTCGGATGCTCAAGGAGGAAAAACGTGTGCCTGCCGAGTTCATCATCTTCAATATTTACGACGACGACCATTTCCGCAGCCTCGATTCGTGGCGCAACATCCGCGTCGTGAAGCACGAGCGCTTCATCGAACCGACGCTACCTTACGTCGCCGTCAACGCGAAGGAGGGCAAATTCGAGGAACAGCCCAATGTCTGCCCGACGCCAGAGAGCGTTTACAACTTGTGCGACCCCGACTGGGCCGTGGAAAAATTCAAAGACGACTTCTCGCTCCAAATCATGCTCGCGCACCTCAACTCGAAAGCCAAAAAACCCGAGCTTGGTTACGCCGACGCGCTGAAGCTCGCTACCACCCACGGCATCGTCACGCGCATTGACACGGCGGAGGGGCTTTCGCAAACCGCCGACGCGCTGCATCATCAGTCGGCTTACTTCGCATCGCAAAAGATCGTGGAAAAGGTTGACGCCTTCGCAAAGCAACACGGCAAGAAAGTTTTGTTCGTCCTGTCCTATCCGCCGAAATCCGTCCAACGTTTCGTTAAGGAAGGCGTGCGTGCCGACCAACCGTTCGTGGACTTCATGAAGCAACGCGGCGTGCCGTTCGTTGATCTGATGGAAGCGCACATGGCGGACTTCGCGTTTTATAAAGGCGACATCAAGGATTATCTCGCGAAGTTCTGGGTCGGCCACTACAACCCGCGCGGCAACCAGTTCTGCGGCTTCGCGATTTTGCCGAAGCTGGTCGCGATGCTCGAACCCAAGCCGGTGCCGTATCGCGCTGGGACGGCGATCATGAAATGAACTTGTCGCGGCGAGAGTTTTTCCGACAGACGACCGTCGCAGGCGGAGCTGCGTGGCTCTTGCCGCAACTCTCGGTGGCGGAGATGTCCCGCCCGCTGTTCATCGAAGGTTACACGGGGCAGACCAACTATGCGCCCGGTGACGAAGTAACAGTTCATGTTTCAACGAGCACGCCCAAGTTCTCGCTGGAGATTGCGCGCTTGGGACTGAAAACTGAGATCGTATGGACGACGAAAACTCCGCTGCCGGGCGCAGAGCATCCCATCCCGGAGAACGCCTCGTCGCATGGCTGCGGTTGGCCCGTCGCGGTGCGAGTGAAGATTCCCGCCGAGTGGCGCAGCGGTTACTACCAGGTTAACCTGCGGGCCGCAGACAATGGCGATAAATTCATCCATTGGGGCAGCCGCAAGGCGCAATCGAGCTGCTATTTCATCGTGCGTTCGGCGTCGCCAGGGCGTGACACGAAGATCCTCCTGCAACTCGCAACCAACACCTACAACGCTTACAACAATTGGGGCGGCACCAGCCTCTACGCCTACAACGGTCGCGGAAACGTTCAAGGCAGTCGCGTCTCCATTGAGCGGCCACCAGCGAGCCAGTTCACCAACTGGGAACTGCCTTTCGTGCAATGGGCCGAACGCAACGGCTACCAGATTGATTACGCGGCCAACTCGGACCTCGAATCCCGCCCGGAATTATTGCAATCCTACCGGCTCGTGTTGAGCGTGGGGCACGACGAATATTGGTCGGCGCCGATGCGGGACAATCTGGAAAAGTTCATCGGCAACGGCGGCAACGTCGCGTTCTTCAGCGGCAACACCTGTTGCTGGCAGGTGCGCAGCGAAGACGAAGGGCGCGCGCTGACCTGCTTCAAGCAAAATTATTTCGTGGACCCGGCGTTCAGTGCGCGGGACTTCAAGAAGCTCTCGACCGCGTGGAGTCATCATCTGCTCCAGCGTCCAGAGAACCAGCTCACCGGCGTGGGCTTTCTCTGGGGCGGCTTTCGCAAAAGCCATGGTCAGTTCATGGACGAACCGGCGGAATACACGGTGCATCGCCCGGAACATTGGGTCTTCGAAGGTGCCGGGCTGAAGCGTGGCGATGTCTTCGGGGGCAAGGACACCATCGTAGGTTACGAAGCCGACGGCTGCGAATTGGAGTGGCGCGACGGTCTGCCGTTTCCGACGCACAAGGACGGCACGCCGGAAAACTTCACCGTGCTCAGCACCTGCCCGGTGCGCTGGCACCCGGATGATTGCGAGTGGTATGAGCGCTGGGAAAAGGGCCGCACCGGCGCGGCGTGCATGGGCCTCTACACGCGTGGCGGCACGGTCTTCACTGCCGCCACCACCGACTGGTCGCACGGTCTGAGCGGTGGCGACGCGGTGGTGGAGCGCATCACCAAAAATATTCTCGACCGGCTGTCGAAATGAGCTACGCCCGCATCATCGCGCCCGTCATGCTGACGATTGCCGCCGCCGCCGGACAGTCGTTCCCGCCGGAGATGCGCCTCGAACCGTTGCCCGCGCGTGCGCCCGAGCCGAAAGACAATCCCGGCACACCGGCAAAGGTGGCACTGGGCCGACTGCTTTTCTTCGACCCGATTCTCTCGGCGACCAAGGATGTGGCCTGCGCGACGTGCCATCATCCGCGTTTCGGCTGGGGCGATGGACGCGCGACGCCAATCGGCAGCGGTGGTGCCGGGCTTGGCCAAGAACGAATCGTCCGTGCCGTCAGTGCGATTCCACCGCTTACCCGCAATGTTCCCACGTTGCTGAACGTGGCCTTCAACGGCTGCGTCGCGGGGTTGAAATCTGATCCGGAACTCGCGCCGATGTTTTGGGATGCGCGCGTCGAGAGTCTGGAGCGGCAGGCGCTTGAACCCATCAAATCGCGTGAGGAGATGCGTGGTGATGCGTGCCGCGAAACTGAAGCCATCGCGCAGGCCGTCGGCCGCGTGGGCACGATTGATGAGTATCGCGAGTTGTTCAGCGCGGCGTTCGGCCAGCCGCAAAGCATCGCCGTCACCGCCGCACATCTCGCGCAGGCCCTCGCTGCCTTCGAGCGCTCACTCGTAACGACGGACACGCCCTACGACCGTTTTCTGCGCGGCGACAAGTCGGCGCTCAACACGGAGCAGCAGCGCGGCCTAAAGGTGTTTCAGGATGCCGGTTGTATCCAGTGCCACGGCGGGCCGATGCTTTCCGACTACAAACTCCATTTCATCGGCGTGTCGGACGGCGCGGTCGGTGGCCGGCGTGAATTTCGCACGCCGACGCTGCGCAATCTCAAACACACCGCGCCGTACATGCACGATGGCAGCCTGCGCACGCTCGACGCAGTGCTGTTGTTTTACGACGGCCTGGCTGAGGCCGTGGTTGAAAGCCTCGACGGTGGAGTCCCGACGACGCGACCGCCGCTCGACCCGCTGTTGCGCCGGATGAATTTGAACCCGGAGGATTTCCCCGCGCTGACCGCGTTCCTCGATGCGCTGAACGACGACCAGTATGACCAGACCATACCCGCCAAAGTTCCCAGCGGTTTGCTGGCGGGCGGCAACATTCGCAAGCCATGATTCAACTATTGCCAAACCCGAATTCCGAAGTAGCGGCGGGCGTCCCCGCCTGCCGTGGAGCCGTGGCGTCCCGCCCGGCGGAGCAGCGCGCGAACGAACCAGACGCCGGAACATTTCCAAACCGCTCAAACTCCCGGACGTTCTTTCCGGGCGGCGAGACGCCCGCCCCTCCACGGCAGGCGGGACGCCCGCCGCTACACCGCCTGTTTCCAAATCTGATTTCGG
>JAYVSV010000107.1:0-19063 GCA_043775015.1 Verrucomicrobiota bacterium | reverse complement strand
GTCATTCGCGAAGTGCTTTTCCATGAGCCAAAAAAGCGCGGCACGAATCTCAGTGACGCACTCGATTTCCTGAATCGTGTTACGGCACATCGCGCGATTGCCGTTGTTATTTCAGACTTCATTGGGCAACCAACGCCCTCTGCCAAGAAAACCGGCGACAAAATTCCAGCGACTCGCTCGTTCCTTTCCGAATCGCTCGTGCAAAGCGCGTTTGTCTCGTTGCGTTCCACGAACAAACGTCATGATGTCATCGCAATCCAAGTGGTGGATCGTTACGAATTGGAATTACCTGCGCTTGGCCGCCTCATTTTCAAAGATGCGGAAACGGGCGAAGTTGTCGAGATCAACACCAACGAATTGCGCAAACGCAGCGCGTTTGCCGAGCGACAGGCGAAGAGCCAGGCCGATCTCCTGCGCATTTTGCGCTCGGCCAACATCGACACAATTCCGTTGCGCACCGATCAACCCTACGCCGTAGAGTTGGGGAGATTTTTTGAGACGCGCGAGAAACGTCGCCGTCACGGTTGATGGACAAGTGGGGTTTCGCTCGCAAAATCGGGAAACTACAAATTATTTGATGTACAAAACTTCCTGCAAATCACGCACCAGCACGCTCGCATACGGATAGCGATTGTCCGGTTCGCGCTCTAAACATTTCAAAATAATTTTCTCCAACGCGGGTGGGATGTCGTTGAATTCGCGCAGTGGGATGGCAGCACCTGATTGTTGTTTGCGCAAAATTTCTCCCGCTGAATCGCCGACAAATGGTTTGCGCGACGTGAGCAATTCGTAAGCGGTCACGCCATAAGCAAAAATATCGGCGCGATGGTCGATGGCCAGATGTTGAAGTTGTTCCGGCGGCATGTAAGCGGGTGTGCCGGGATTCTTGGCGAATTTTTTCGGCTTGTCCGGCTTCTCCTGAGCCAGATCAAAATCGACCAGGCGAATGTGGCCATTGCGAGTGACCAGAATATTTTCCGGTTTGAAATCCAAGTGCATGAAACCGCTGTCGTGCACGTGTTCGATGGCGAGCGCCGAATCGATCAAGATGTTCGCGACGTTGTCCACGAGCACAGGATCGATCCGCAACATGAGTTGTTTCAGATTCGAACTCTCCACATATTCCATGAGCAAAAAAGGCAGGTTCTCTATTTTCCCGTGTTCAATGTACCCGACGACGTATTCGTGATTATGAATCTTGGCGAGAATTTCGCAGCCGTGCATGAACCGTTTGCGCGCGATCAAATTTAATTTGTGCTGTTTCTGAAGATGGCGCAGCGCGAACGTTTTACCGTTCTGATCGGTGGCCACCCAGATGTCCGCCATGCCGCCGCTGTTGATCAGCTCCTGCAAATAGAAACGGCCAAATTGTTTCGAAGCCGGCTTTTGATTGACTACATCCAAGGCATTAAAATCCATAACAAAGTCTTTTGAATATTACGGGGGGCACCGTTTTTTTGCAAAGATTATGAGCTTGCCTGGCCAGAAACCAATCCTAAGCTCGGGCGCGTGCGGACGATTTGTTGGCTGTTAATTTACTTTGTCGGAATCTTCGTGGGGGCGGCTCTCCTGGCTCCGTGGCTCTATAAACTAGCCGCGGTTGCCATGAACGGCGGTGGGCAGTTGCCAGACCTTTCAAAATATCCCTTTCACCGCTTTGTCAGCCGATCAGTAATGATCCTTGCGGTGGTTGGTTTGTGGCCGCTTTTGCGCAAACTCCAGATTCACACTTGGAGCGATCTTGGTTTTACATCGCCCCGCTTGAATTGGAAAAACGCGACGGCAGGATTCGCACTCGGGTTTGGCTCACTGGCGTTCGTGGCTTTCATTACAATTTGCTTCGGTGCCCGCGCCATGGATTTCAGTAATTCTGGAACGCCGCTCGCCGGAAAACTGCTGGGCGCCATGGCCACCGCGCTGATTGTCTCCATCATCGAGGAAACGTTGTTCCGAGGCGTGATTTACCGTTCGTTGCGCAAAGTGATTCATCCGTGGCCCGGCGCACTGTTGCTGAGCAGTGGAATTTATTCCCTGATCCATTTTTTCGCCAAAGCCACATCGCCAGAATCCGTTGAATGGAATTCAGGATTCTCCACGCTGGCCAGCATGTTGGCCGGGTTCGGCAATTTAGATTTGCTGATTCCAGGATTCATCAATCTGCTCATCGTTGGACTCGTGCTCGGAATGGCCTACGAACGAACGGGCAATTTATATTTCTCGATTGGCCTCCACGCTGGCTGGATTTTCTGGCTCAAATCTTACGGGATGCTGACGACCAAGACCTTCAAAGAGCATCATTCGCTTTGGGGTACGGCAAAATTAATTGATGGCTGGCTCGCAACCGCAGTGTTGGCGATGGTTTTTGCCGTCCTGGTTTATTGGAGAAATGATTCAAAGCGGACTACCGATGTCACCTGATTCTTTAGCTCAACTGAAAGTCTGGTGCGATGCGGGACTAAACTTTTTCTACCCTGCGGTCTGCCAGATTTGTGCGACGCAGCGCGCGACTCCGGAAGAAGGTTATGTCTGTGCCGATTGCTGGACCGAAGTGCATTTCATCCAAAGTCCGTTCTGCGAGCGTTGCGGTTTACCCTTCGAAGGCAGCATCACGAACAGCTTTGAATGCAGCAATTGCACGGGCATGGAACTGCATTTTAGTTCGGCGCGTTCGGCGGTGGTGGCGAGAGGACTGGTTTTGGAAGTGATCCATCGCTACAAATATTTGCGCGCGCTCTGGTTTGAACCGTTCCTCGCCGACCTCCTGATTCGCCAAGCCAAACCGATTCTCGCGAAAGGAAAATGGGACCTGATCGCGCCCGTTCCGCTTCATCATTTGAAACAGCGCGAGCGCGAATTCAATCAAGCGGAACGGCTCGCTCGTCATTTGTCTGTCGCGACGGCGATTCCGCTGGCGACAAAATTATTGCAACGCAGTCAATCGACTCGGACGCAAACGCTGCTCACTCGTCCGGAACGCGCCGATAATGTGCGCAGCGCCTTTCGTTTCAGTGGCGAACGGCTTGATGGGGAAAATATCGTGCTGATCGACGATGTTTTTACCACTGGCGCAACGACCAGTGCCTGTGCAAAAATCCTCAAGAAATCAGGCGCAGGCAGCATTTGCGTTTGGACAGTCGCCCGTGGGCTTTAAATTAAATGGCGCGATTAATGTGATTAACCGTTAATATTTAAGAAGAAAATGGCTACCACCTCATTTCATAAAAAAACACTTGGCCTCGAGACGAGTGAACCGGCGGTAACGCCACCACCCAGCGGTGCGGAAACCACTTTCGTCAAAAAGCCAAGGCTCGCCTCCTCGAAATCCAAGAAGCGCGAAATTCCCGAGGGCCTTTGGACGAAGTGCCCGAAGTGCAGCAACCTGGTTTACGACAAGGAGCTGGACGAAAACTTAAAAGTCTGCCCGAAATGTTCGCACCATTTTTCGATCGGCGCGCGCGAACGGATTAATGCGCTGGTTGAAACCTGTTCGTTCGAGGAAATGGACGCGGAAATGAAAAGCATTGATGTCCTTCAATTTACCGGGGCCGCTTCCTACACCAGCAAGCTGAAAGATTACGAAAAATCCACTGGTCTAAAGGACGCCGTGGTGACTGGCATCGGAATGGTCGGCACACACCGCGTAGCCCTGGCGGTCATGGATTTCAGTTTTCTCGGAGGCTCCATGGGATCCGTGGTTGGCGAAAAATTGACGCGCTTAATCGAAGCCGGGACCAACAAAGGCCTTCCAGTCGTTATCATTTCCAGCAGCGGCGGCGCGCGCATGTACGAGGGGATGTTCAGTCTCATGCAGATGGCCAAAACCTGCGGCGCTCTTGGTTATCTCGGCAAAGCCAAGCTGCCGTACATCAGCGTGCTGACCAATCCCACTTACGCCGGAGTCATGGCGAGCTACGCCAGCGTGGGTGATCTTATCCTTGCAGAACCGGGCGCGATGATTGGTTTTGCGGGTCCGCGGGTCATCAAAGACACGACGCAAGCGGAACTGCCGCCGGGATTTCAAACTGCGGAATTTCTGCTCGATCACGGTTTGATTGACGCAATCGTTCCACGTGCCGACATGAAAACACGACTGTCATACTATCTTGATTTCCTGATGGAAGGACGGGAAAAGTTCGCTGAATTCAGGTAAGTTTTTTATTCAGATACCGTCTGCTTGGGCTGAACGGCCTCGTTGTATTCCAAATTGCGCGAACCGGAGGGATTGATGAATGATTCAATCTTCAATGAGCCATTGTAACTCATCAAATCAACGAGTATCCGACCATAAGTTCCGTCCGCAAAACGTATAAAATATTTTCGGTTAAACCGGCCATACCATTGCTTCTCCAAAGATGCAGGAGTTTCGATTTTCCCGACTGGTTCGTATCCGCCTTTTGCCGCAAGAAAATCAAATTCGTTTGTCGATAAAGCCAAGCCGCCGCCCGGAACAGAAATTTGAAAACTCCAGTCGTAGATTTGACCCTTGGTTTGATCCAGCGGAGTTCTGTAAAACTCGACGATTAAATTCCCTTTGCCCGATGCAGTGGCTTTTCCTGTTTTCAAATCTATTTCCAACAGCTTGCCACTTATTGAAACAGAAAAAATTCCCTCTGAAACAACGAGCGGTTCGGCCTGTCCCTTTTTTCGCAAACGAAACACAATAGGATTCCCAACGTCTGGAATAAAATTTTCATTCTCACCAGCGTAAAAGAAGTTATTCCGATTCTGCTTCGAGACGTAGTAACCCTCTTTTTCGATATTTCGAACGACCAGTAATTTCCCTTGAACATTGTTTAAAGAGAATAGCCCAGCCGCATCGCTCGTCGTGCGATAGTAGGAATTACCAGCGGCGGACAAGTCAGTGCAACTGAACTCAATTTGTGTCCCTTGAACCGGAGTTTCGTTCTCATCAACCACTTTGCCATAAAACTCAATCGGCGTGCGCCATTCATCCAAGCCACGTTCCCGGCCTTCCGCTTTTTCTTTCATACGCTGCTCAAATTTTGACACATGCTCTGCCAATGTCATTGGAGAGCCGTCTGGTGAACGTTTAATAAACGTCTCAGCAGAACCGGATGTTTGCGGTGACTCCGAAACAATCTGATTTATTTGCTCAGCCTGCTTGTTTGTCTGGCGCATGGAAAACCAAACAATCCCGCTCAAAACGAGAACTCCAGTGATAGCCCGCTTTCTCATTCAGAAACCATTTATTTGGGCTGAACGGCTTCGTCGTATTCCAGATTGCGCGATCCGGAGGGATTGATGAATGATTGAATTTTTAGTGATCCGTTGTGGGACATTAAATCGAAAAAGATTCGACCATAATTTCCATCCGGTAATTTCATGAAATATTTACGTTTTATCCGGCCTTGCCAGCCATCTTTTAAAGAAGCGGCCATTTCTATGTTTTCCGGGGATTCGTATCCTCCTTCTGGAGCTAGGAAATCAAACTCTTTCGTTGACAATACTAATCCACCGCCCGGAACAGTAGTTTTGAAGCTCCAATCATAAATTCGTTCTTTAGTTTGATCGAGAGGCGTTCGGAAGAATTCCAAGATTAAATTTCCTTGTCCAGGTTTCGTAACTTGTCCCGTTTTTAAATCTATTTCCAATGGCTTGCCGCTAATCGAGATTTGGAAATCTTTATCTAGGCCAATAAGCGGTTCAGCCTGTCCTTTTTTCCTGAGATGAAAAACTATTGGATTATTGGAATCAGGAACAAAGTTCACGTTTTCACCAACATAGTTAAAACTATTGTTCTCTTTTTTCGATGTATAATAACCTTCCTTGCTGATACGAACGACCAAGAGTTTTCCTTGAACATTCTTCAACGAAAAAAGCCCGCTGGCATCGCTCGTCGTTCGATAATATGAATTACCAGCAGATGACAAATCGGTGCAACTGAACTCAATTTTCACCCCCTCAACCGGGCTATTGTTCTCATCCACGGCTTTCCCGTAAAACTCGATGGGTGTGCGCCATTCATCGTTCGCCCTTTCATTGGCTATTTCCATTTCTCTTATCCGCGCTTGTATCGTTGAACGGATTTCTTCAGGTGAACTTCGGTTTGTCGTAAATTGCGGACGAGGTTTTTTAACCTGTGCCGCCCCCTTCTCACTTTGCGTTTCGTTGGTTTGAGCTGAGTCTTTAGACAATGCTTGCTGATTTTTCTGTTGCGGACGGAAATGCCAGAGCAAAAAAGCAATTATTAAACAGGCGGCGAGAAAGACATATTTTCTTTTCACTCGGGAGATTATTCAAAAACCGTTTGCTTGGGTTGCACGGCTTCATCATATTCCAAATTGCGAGCGCCAGCAGGGTTCAGAAAAGATTCGATATGAAAAAAGTGTCCGCCACCAGCAATCATTTTAAATTTGATTCGCGCATAGTTTCCATTGCCTAGTTTCAGAAAATATTTTTGCTCCGCATTTCTTTGCCATCCGTTTTCAAGAGTAGTTGGCATTTTGATTTCATCAAACGGCTGATAACCCTCCAGTGGTGCTTCAAAATTGAATTCATTGGTGGACTGTAAAACCAACCCTCCGTTTGGAACGGTGATTCGGCATTTCCAATCATATTTTTCTCCGCGTTTTTTTCCTTGATCATCCGTCCAGCATTCAACCCGCAAGTCGCCTTGTCCGAGAGGCGCGGGTTTACCTTTGGTCAAACTGACATCCACAGCTTTCCCGTCTTTTGAGATTAAAAAATCATTCTCGAATACGACCAATGGATCGGCATTTCCTTTTTTTCTCAAATGAAACACAATTGGATTATCGGGATTGGCAACAAAATTTACATTTTGTCCAGCGTAGTAGAAACTATCCGCTTCGCGCTTTGACGTGTAATAGCCTTCCTTGCTTACACCAACGACCAAGAGTTTTCCTTTAATTTGGCCTATTGAAAATAGTCCGCTTGGGTCGCTGACACCGTTATAATAGGACGTTCCCGCCGAAGACAGATCGTTGCAGGAAAAATTGATCTGTGCTCCCTCGATTGCGATGTTATTTTCGTCCACAACCTTCCCATAAAACTCAATCGGCGTGCGCCATTCGTCATTGGCCCTTTCGTTGGCAATTTCCATTTCCTTTATCCGTTCATTTATCCGTAAACGGGCTTCTTCAAGGGGACTTTGGTTTGTCGTTGATTGCAGATGAGGCTTTTTAATCGGTAATGTATTCCTGATCTGAGCTTCGCTGGTTGGGATTGTTGGTGATGATGCCCGCTGATTTTGTGGTCGCGGACGGAAATGCCAGAGCAAAAAGGCAATTATTAAAAGCGCAGCAAATAGAATAAGAATACGTTTTCTTTTCATTGGATAGGTACAGGAATTTCGAAACTTTGCATAATTTGGCGATAAAAAGGCCTCATTTGATTTTGAATATTTCGTGTAAACTGCGCACTGTGTTCTTCGCGCGTTCCTGTAAAACCAAATTGCGCCCTTAAATCGACAAAGCTATTCGTGTTGATCACTCCTGCAACACCTGCTTGCCCACCGACTGCCTGTGATCGCGACCGCGCCACCATTGCTTTTTTCTCATATGAATCGGTCAGCACTCTTCTTGATGTGCCCGTTAAAAGGATGACATCGACGTACGAATCCAATGTATTCGTGCTATAGCCGTAAATGCTATGGAGTTGAACGAGCGATGGGGCGATTTCCTCAGGCTTTTGACTTTCATGATTTTTCTCCCAGTTGGTTTTAATTCCACAGGTGCCGCTCACCAAGGCGTAATCGTTGGTATTGTAAAAATTGACGATGTTGCCTGTCAGGTTTGTAAAATAACCGTGGTAGCCGCCATCGGCTGCTTGCAGCGGCGTCGCTTTGGTTTGTTCAGCGGTTAAAATTTTTTGCAGAAACGGCGCATTCACATCATAGCTGTGCGCCGGAACTGCTGCTTGCGAAAGGATGCAGTTGTCAAACGGCGCGCCCAATCGCAGCGCTTCACTGGCGACGATTCCGCCCATGCTGTGAGCGATTACGTTTATCGTGTGATTCGGAAATCGTTCCCGCAAGCGAATCAAATGTGTGGCAAACGCATTGGCCGATTTCCAGGCGATGTATTCGCCTTTGTTGTAATCGAAGGGTGAACCGCGCGGAATTTCAACTGCGCAATCCGGCAACAACGGAGATGGCCAGCGGAACGCGACAAAACGCCCTTGATAACCCGACCAGTAAAGCCGTTTGAACATCGTTTCACTCGTGTTTTCGTATTCCCATTCCGTGTTGTTGATGCCGTGAACAAAAACAATGACTTGCCGAGCCTCGGCAGAATCCATCGGGATGGTTTTGATCGACTGAAAACGACTGATTCGGTCACTTGGCGGAAACCCTTCTGAAACATTATCCGCTTTCGCTCGTTCGTACATCTCTTTGACATCCTTGATTTCAATGAACGCCGAGGTCTGCGCGAGGGTGTTCGTTCCTTGCGAGATCGTGAGCACAAGTTTGCCTTTGCCGATTCCCGCTCCTTCAAAAAGAAAATAACGGTCTTGCGCGTTGTTAAAAACACCGTCAGGAAAAACACACGCCGTTCCGTTTGTAATGATAGCAATTGGAATGCCCGGGCCAAATGAACTGCTGTAGGGCAGGTTTCCGCCGTCGCTGGCAATTTGCGCAACGGCGGTCACAGCATTCGTTAAATAGCCAATTCCGCCTTGGGTTTCGCTGGCGCGATAAAGATTGATCGATGGGGTTCCACTAATCACGTTCCAACTCAAGCTGACCTGATAACCTGAGGGCAACGTGGGAATTCCTGAAATCCACAAGCGCGCGAAATCTTCTAAATTCCGCCGGGAACGAATTCCTTGATAAATATGATCGGGCCTTTTCCCTTGCGTATCAATGTCCTGCCCGACGCCTGTGCCATCGTTGTCATTATTGACCCAAAACACAAACGGCTTCAGATAGGAGGCGTTATCTGGCCCGGTAATGGAGTGGTCAATCGTGCCGTCGTGGTTGACGTCGAGTTCGAGTTTGATCACGTTTACGATGCATCTACCTATGTTGGTATCGCTATTACTCATCGGTTTTGTAGTGAGTAAAACGCGACCTGGTTCAAACGGAAAGTATTCGCCGTATTCCGAGAGCAATCCGTTCTGGTTGGTGCTAGTCGTTCCGTCGGTATTCACCTTGTAGGCTTTGTCGAAGTAAACGCCGAGGTAGCCGAATTGATTGGTATCACCATTATCCAGCGCGAGTTTGGCATAGCCAAAGAAAGGATAGCTGCTCGGGTCATTGCCTGAAACAAACAGGTTGGGGGTGACATTGGTCGGTGAAAATTCAAGCTGCCCCGGCTGATCCTGTTCATACTGACGACCAAAATAATAATTTAGAACATGAGTGACGGGCCTGGCCACATTGGGATACAAGTAATTCCCTTGCTCTGGAATGACGCCGCCCGGATAGAGGTCGGTGAATATCCCGTCATGAGGCTCCCGTGCCGACAGATAGCTCAATCCAAAGAGATTCTTCGGGTTGGATTCCATAATATAATCATATCCTAAAAAACTGACTCCAATGTCTTCCACGTAATAGGGGCTGATCAGGTTTGTGGTCACGGAAGGCGTGAGCAGCGCCGGAATGGAAGCGACATTGGTGGGAGATTGAAATTGATAGGTAGCGGGCAAATGCAGAATGGCATAACTACCCACGTCCTCGGCACCCGTGGTGGTCTGTCCGTCGTTATCCAAGTGAGTTGGATCCAGCACGAAATTACGGTAATTGTAATTATCAATGAAAGGGCGAAACTCTTTCAAAGATGTATAGGAAGGATAATAACCTTCGTAGGCGAAGCCGATATTGTAATAGCTGGCATACGCATAGCCATCAGAATAGGGGTCAGAGTAGGTGCCGTCCCAATAAGCTCCTTGGAGAAATAATTGAAATCGTTTATTCTTGTCTGCGGCACGCAAAAGAAAAGATAGATTCTGGCTCAGTTGTTCCCGTCCATCGAAGAACGGAATGCTTTGATGATAGCCGTTTGCAACGGGGATAAATTCTCCAAGAGAACCATCCGCAGAAACCGCTTGCGCAAAGCTGGATTGTGGCTTTCCAATTTGATTCTGCGACTCCGGGATGAGAGCAACTCCATTCGTGAAGCTGCTCCGTTGCAAGATGAAAATGTTCGTCGTTCCAATTGAAAATGAGATCTGGGTGATGGAGATAAAACGGACGGCGATAATATCGGTTGCCATTCCAGAAGATACCAAATAAGGCCGCCCATTTGGTCCACGCACTTGCCAAAACATGGTTTGAATATGTGCCGGGTGGATGGAAACACCGGCGCTCCATGCGGAATTTCCCGCTGCATAATGCGCTTGGATGCGATAGCTCGGCGGGTTAGAATAAGGATTAGAATGAATCGGTGCCGTCGTATCTGAGTAGGTATGGCTGCTGGCGGCAACCGAAAAATTGTCCGTCCCGGTTTCATAGTAAGTTCTTTCGATGGTATAGCCTGTTACCGCACCACCCGACGGATTCCAACTCAGATTGGCCACCGTTCCATTTGTATTAAGTGCGACGGTCAGTCCGCGAGGGGCCGCTGGCGTGTTAAACCCACCAGGCGATGTTCCATTCTGATATTCCTCGATATTGTTCCATCCATCACCATCCGCATCCTTGTAGCCATCCGACGTTCCTGTATTGCCCGTATCGGACAGGTTTGGATTCAAATCATGCTCCGTTTCCCACCAGTCCGGCAGGCCATCGCCATCACTATCCAGACCCGAATTGCGCGCCCAGAAAAACAAATTGGAACGGCCAGGCAGCCAAATCGGCTGCGCCAAAGTCAAATCTGTCTGTCCAATGAAACCGTGATCCACCTTCCAATTGGTTTCCGACAAATTCGTTTTCGTCAGAATTTCATAATAATCATTTTCAACCGTGCCGCGCAATTCCAGTGTCATCCAGTTGGAGTTGTAACTGAAAATATTCAACCACAAACCGCTCGTGTAACTGAAAGCCAAGGGCAGCGGGTCCGGCGAAGCCCCTTCCTCCGGCTCTCCTTCGCCCAATGCTGTCAGCCCATTTGCGGTCATCATTTGACTGCCTTCCATGACTGATTCCGATTCCACTGTTCTAAACAAAGAAAATCCCTGTTCCCTGAGCGCGACATAATCAACCGTCCAATCGTCGTAAATAAAAATATCTCCCAAAGCGTAAACCGGGAATTCAGGAAATGGATTAAAAGGAAGCGGCGGAATGTCGCTCAACTGTAACGAGAGAAAGGTTCCGTTTTGGGGTGGAGACAAGACCGGTTGTAAATCAATTTCAATTTCGCCGGACTCCAACACCCTGATTCCGGGAGAGGATGAAACGCTCGCCAACCGTTGCGCCTCGACTGGCCAAGCCACGCCAAGGAATATGGATGCAGAGAATGTTAGTAATACTTTGCGTGTGATTTTCATAATGTCTCGGTTTAGCCCAAAAGCAGTTCGCCACGATTACGCCATGACGTGCCGTTCTGGTCAACAGTCTATTTTTAATTTAATGAGGGGTGTCACGAACCCGCGCAGAACAAAAACAACTCAAACTTTTCGGAGCCAACGTCCGCCGCGAGCGAACTTTGATTGGGATGACACAAGAACGGCTCGCGGAATTGATCGATTTGAATATCCGAAATGTGCAGAAAATTGAAGCCGGAGAGACGAATGTTTTAGTAACCACTGCAGCAAGAATTCGACACGCCTTGGGTTGTTCCGCAGATAAATTAATTCCGCAAGAATGATCAGACTTGAATTGGATGGAATCGAAAAGTTCAGTGGTTTTTTTAAGACCACAGAATAACTCAGCTCGCGGGACGCCAATCCAAGACTTTCAATTGCACCGAGGTTTTGCCCATGAATTCTTTCAGTTGCGCAGTGAACGCGAGATCGAAACTGATTTTCGGCAGCGACGCATCACCACAATTCCACCAGACGGCTTCGACGGTTTTTCCGCCGCCGCCAACCCAAAATTTTGCGTGCTGATTTTGGTTTCCCATTCGTTGCGGTGTGCGTTGGTGAGTTAAATTCCGTGCGAATAAATTGACCGGCGGATTTTTCTGACCCATCGGATTAAGCTTTTCCAATTCCTTGATTCGTTCAGGCGAAAGTTCGGACAATTCCACTTCGGCATCGAGGCGCAGGACGGGTTGAAGTTGCTCGCGCTTCAAGGTGCGCCGGGCGATTTCATTCAGCCGAATGCGAAAGGCGTCCACATTTTTTGGATCAATCGTCAGACCGGCCGCCATGGCGTGGCCACCGTGTTTGATGAGCAAGTCATCGCACTCGCGCAAGGCCGAGGCGAGATCGAATCCTTCCACACTGCGACCCGACCCGCGCCATGCTTGACCTTCACCGCCGATGATGATCGTGGGCCGATAAAATTCGTGCAGCACGCGTGAGGCGACAATTCCCACCACGCCGATGTGCCAGAGCAGTTGTCCTTCGACGATGACGTAATCGTTTTCAGGATTGAAACGAGCGCGCACGGCCCCGATCACCTCGGTAGAAATGCCGCGTTCAATTTCCTGGCGCTCGCGATTGCGGCTGTCGAGTGATTGGGCAATGGGTTCGGCTTCAGCAGAGTTTCGTGAAAGCAAGAGTTGCAACGCTTCCTCGGCATTTTCCAACCGGCCGGCGGCGTTGAGACGGGGTGCGAGTTGGAACCCGACTTCGTAACAGCCGACTGTTCCATTGGTTTGCGCGACATTTTTCAAAGCGACGATTCCGGAGCGCTTGGACTGGTTTAAATATTCCAAACCGATTTTTGTGAGAATGCGGTTTTCGCCGGTGAGCGGGACAAGATCAGCGATGGTGCCGAGCGCGACTAAATCGAGCAATGGCCGCACATCAAATTTCTGCGCTTCAGGCCAGCCCAGGTCGCGTCCGGTTTTGACCAGCGCATGAGCGAGCTTGAAGGCGAGTCCAGCGGAGCACAATTCGCGAAAGGATTGGGCGGGGTTCGTTTCAAGCTGCGGATTGACGAGAGCAACGGCGGGCGGCAGCGGTGTGGAAAGCTGATGATGGTCGAACACAACGACATCGATTTGCCGCTCCTTCAGCCACGAAATTGTGGCGAATGCAGTCGAACCGCAGTCCACGGCAAGAAGAAGTTTCACCGGAAATTTTGCGAGACAATTTTCGACGCCGTCCTGACTTAGTCCGTAACCTTCATCCATGCGATGCGGCAGATACGCTTCCACCTGCCAACCGAGCGTGCGGAGCGTCTGGATCAACAACGTGGTCGAAGTGACTCCATCGACATCGTAGTCACCGAACACGACGACTAACTCGTTTTGCGCGCGGGCCAAAAGCAATCGATCCACCGCCGTGCTCATGTTGGGCAACAGGAGTGGGTCAGCTAACATTTTCAAACGCGGCTCGAGGAATTGGGCAATCTTTTCGGGTTCGCTGATTCCGCGATTGAGAAGGCATTGCGCCAGCAACGGAGAAATTTTGACGGCCGTGGCGAGGTGACCAGCCAGTGCGGATTGTGACGGAGCCGATGACCAGCGAAACTTCATGGAGTCAGTCCTTTTTCTCAGGAGGCGTTTTACGCGCAACAAGAATGGAGACAATCATCGAGATCACAATAATCGAAGCGACAACGAGAAGAGAGGCACCGGTTGGAATGTGCCACCAGGGAGCCAACAACATTTTTCCTCCGATAAAAACCAGGACAATGGAAAGTCCAACTTTCAAGAACCGAAAGTAGCCAATGGCGTTGGCTAAAACAAAATAGAGCGAGCGCAAACCGAGGATCGCAAACACGTTCGAAGTGAAAACGATAAACGGCTTTTGGGTCACTGCAAAAATCGCGGGAATGGAATCGACAGCGAAAATCAGATCGGTTGTTTCCACCATGAGCAAGACGAGTGCTAACGGAGTCATGGCAAACTTTCCATCGAAGCGCGTAAAAAATTTATGATCTTCAAAATGTGGACTGATGGGAAATAGTTTTCGCGCGATCCGAATGACGAGATTTTTTTCTGGATGAACGCCGTCGTCATTCGACAAAACCATTTTGATTCCGGTGATGACCAAAAATCCGCCGAAAACGTAAAGCATCCAATCAAACCGTCGCACCAACGCTGCGCCGATCCCGATCATGACGCCGCGCATGAGCAGCGCGCCTAAAATCCCCCAGAACAAGACGCGATGTTGGTGCGCCAACGGAACGCGAAAATAGGCGAAAATCAGAGCAATGATAAAGACGTTATCCATCGAGAGAGAGAGTTCGATGATGTAGCCAGTGATGAATTCCAAGGATTCCTCTTTGGTGCGCCAAAAGGATAATCCTCCCGCGAAAAGCATCGCCACCGCGAACCAGACGAAGGTCCAGCAAAGCGCTTCCTTGAAGTTGATGACGTGGGCTTTGCGGTGGAAGACGCCGAGATCGAGCGCGAGGAAAACCAGAATCACCGCAATAAAACCACTCCAATGCAACGGAGTGATTTCAGCAAGAGCGAGCATGGCGGCGTCTCAATTCTTAGTCTCGTTCTTACTCTTAGTCTTACTCATTGGTTCTGAGATTAAGAGCAAGATTAGGATTAGGAGTAAGAAAATTCAGCAACCCGCTTAAACCCGCGCCGTTGTCGTATTCTCGACTGTTACTTGCGACGCGATTTTCGGGCGCTCGCCTTTGTGCCACCAGAGCACAATAGCACTAGCGATATAAATACTGGAATACGTTCCTGTCAAAATACCGATCAGGAACGTGAAGGCGAAATCGTTGATGACGCCGCCGCCAAAAAGATAAAGGGACATCGTGGCCAAAAACACCGTGCCTGACGTGATGATCGTGCGGCTCAAGGTTTGGTTCAGCGCCTGGTTCATCACTTCCTTCAAGCTTCCGCGCACACCGAGTTTCAGGTCTTCACGAATACGGTCGAAGATCACAATCGTATCATTGATGGAGAAACCAATGATGGTCAAAATAGCCGCGACCATGGGCGCGCTGAGTTCACGATCGGTTAAGAAGAACCAACCCAACGTCATGAGAACATCGTGGATAATGGCGATGACTGCGCCAACGGCGAATGAAAATTCGTAACGAAACGCGACGTAAACGAGAATGCCGAACAGCGCGAGCATCACGGCATAAACCGCAGATGTCTGAATCTCTTTTCCGACCGTTGGGCCAACTTTGTCGAGAGCAAGGCGTTTAAATTTTGCATTGGGAAAACTGGACTGAATGGAACTTTCCACTTTTTGCCCTGTATCAAATGCGGTCGCAATCCGCAACGTTTCTTTCCCGGTGGACGGGTCTTTTTGGTACTGAATCGTCGCGTCACCCACTCCGATTTTTCCAACGGTGCCGCGCAATTGATCGCTTGGAATTTTTTCGACGAAATCCATGGTCAGAACGTCGCCGCCCTTGAAATCAACCCCAAAGACTCCGTCACCGCGATGAATTCCGTAGCCAACGCCAATAATGATCAACAGCCAGGAAGCGGCAAAGGCCGGTTTGGCCCAGCGCAGGAAATCGATTTTCTTATCCGCCGGAACGAGATGCAACATCGGCAATGACTTGAGAAGGTTTTTCTCCAGCAGCCAATCGAAAATCAATCGCGTCACCACGAGGGCGGTGAACATGCTGACCAAGACACCAATGGTCAGAGTCACGCCGAATCCTTTGATCGGACCCGTGCCCATGAAAATGAGAATCACGGATGAAATGAGCGTCGTCAGGTTGGAATCGAAAATGGTTCCGAACGCTTTGTCGTATCCAGCCGAGAGCGCGCCACGCATTGATTTCCCGGCAGCAAGTTCTTCGCGAATACGTTCAAATATCAGAACGTTCGCATCCACCGCCATACCGATCGTTAAAACGATACCGGCAATACCGGGCAAAGTGAGGGTGGTTCCAACTGAACACATCACGCCAAGAAGTATGATGATGTTCAGGACGAGGGCGGCGTTCGCAATTAAACCGGCCCACATGTAATAAACCAACATGAACCCAGCCACTGCGATCGTTCCGTAGATCGCGGCCTTGACTCCGCTTTGAATGGAATCTTTTCCAAGCGATGGATCGACGCCGCGCTCTTCGATGATCTTTACAGGAGCTTCCAATGGATTCTCCAGCACGTCCGCGAGTTCGCGCGCCTCTTTCAAATTAAAGGCTCCGGTAATTACTCCTCGACCGCCCAAAATTGGACTGTTGATACGGGGAGCAGAATAAAGTTCGCCATCCAAAACAATGGCCATGAGGCGGCCAACATTCTCGGTGGTCAATTGTCCGAACAGCTCTGCGCCGCGTATATCCAGTTCGAAATCAATTTGTGGCTGATTGGAAACCTGGTCGCGAACCACCATGGCGCGCTTGATATTTTTCCCCGTTAAACCTTTGGCTGCTTTTTTCTGAACAAGATAAGCGATTAAACCGTAGGAGCCGTCCGCATTGCGGCGCTTCTCTTTCATTATCTCATAGCCCGGTTCCGTAAGTCCCTGCTCGATCAGTTTGTCGCTGTTTTCGTGGACCATGCGAAACTCAAGAAATGCAGCCGTCTCAATTTTCCGTTTGTACTCTTCTTTAAGTTCTTCCGATAGACCCGGGAGTTGGATCGAAATGCGATCGTTTCCGGCAGGCTGGATCAAAGGTTCGGCGACGCCGAATTTATCAATGCGCTTGCGCAAAACTTCCACGGCTTGGGACAAAACGCGTTCGCGATCTTCGGATTTGTCGAGCTTGGAAGTATCCATTCCGACGAGAAACGACGTTCCGCCTTGCAGATCCAACCCGAGCTTGATTTTTCCGGCGGCCGATTTCTGCAACCGATTTAAAATCGCGACGTTCGGGTTCAACTCGGCTTTGGTGTCGATGAACGGGAAATAAGGACGGATGTCGTTCGTGCCAATCGCTTCTTTGAGGTTGCCATAAGCGCTCGTCGGATTGGTTTTGCTCAACGCTTCGGCGCGAGCCACGATATTACTGAAGGTGGCATCGGACTTGGACGAGTCGTCTTTAAACTGCTCGATTAGATTTCGTCCGGTGGGCGGATTCAATTCCCAGAGTGACCAGGCAACGAGGAATACAACCAGGGCCCATTTCCAAAAGTTATTACGCTTCATGAATTAATTAAGATTCGGTCGCTTCGCCGCTGCGGTCGGTGACTTCAGCGATGGCAGATTTTAAAATTTCGAGTTTTGTATCAGCGGAACGGAGCGAAATACTTTTTTCTTTCACAGAAATAACCGTGCCGATGATTCCACTGGAGGTGACGACCCGGTCGCCCCCTTTAACTTGCTTGAGCAGTTGCTGATGTTGCTTGGCTTTTTTCTGTTGGGGGCGGATGAGGATAAAGTAAAACACCACGATCATCAGAACAAACGGGAACATCTGCACGTAAAATGGAGCGGCCGGCTGCCCCGGGGTTGCGGGTGCGCCCATTGCTAAAATCGCCAATTGTGAAGTCATATTCATTTCTTTTATCGAGCCGTTAAATCTATGGACGGAAGTCTGTTTGGCAAGCTTAACGTTGGGCGAATTTGCGCCGCGGCCAACTGAGCCTTCTGAATGATTATTTCCATTTCAGCCGCGATCATCGACCTTTAACGAGTGCTTCACGCGAGACGAAAGAACCTTTTGAGACGGAATGTAGTTCGCAATAAACTCACGGCGAAACTCGCAGAAAGTGCCGGCCGCAATGTGTTTGCGGATGTCGGCCATCACCTCCAGATACATATGCGAATTGTGGACGCTGACCATGCGCAGCCCAAGAATTTCGTTCACGTTTAAAAGGTGGCGCAGATAAGCGCGCGTAAATCTTTGGCAGGCGAAACATTGGCAGCCCTCCTCGATGGGGCGAAAGTCCGCTTTCACCGCGCCGCCTTTGACATTGAACGTCCCCTTTCGAGTGAAGGCTGTTCCATTTCGCGCCACTCGGGTCGGCAACACGCAATCGAACATATCCACGCCGCGCGCCACCAATTCAACCAACTGAGCGGGCGTGCCCAAGCCCATGGCGTAACGAGCCTTGGTCGCGGGCAGAAACGGCTCAGTCATCTCCACGGCTTGCATCATTTCGTGTTCCGGCTCGCCGACGCTGACGCCGCCAATCGCGTAGCCATCGAAGTCCATCGCCGTGATTTGTTTCGCGCACTCTTCGCGCAAAGCGGGATTGTTCGCGCCTTGCACAATACCGAAAAACATTTGGCCTTCCGCACGCGGTTGTTCGCGACATTCTTTGGCCCAGCGCACGGTTCGTTCGACGGCGGCGTGAAGTTCTTTGGAGGTGCAACCGTGCGGAGGGCATTCGTCAAAGGCCATCGCAATGTCGGAACCAAGGACGCGTTGAATGCCCATTGCTTCTTTCGGGCCGAGAAAAAGCGGCGATCCATCCAGGTGCGAACGGAACTCAACCCCGTGCGGTTTGAGTTTACGAATCTTGGCCAAACTGAAAACCTGGAATCCACCGCTGTCGGTCAGAATCGGAAGTGACCAGTTGATAAAATTATGCAAGCCACCCGCCGCTTGAATGATTTCCAGACCCGGGCGGATATTTAAGTGGTAGGTGTTGCCGAGGATAATTTTCGTCCCCATTTCGAGCAATTCACGCGGGTCAAGCGCCTTGACGCTGCCCTGGGTTCCAACCGGCATGAACACCGGTGTGTCAATCACTCCATGCGCTGTCGTCAGCCGCCCAAGTCGCGCTTTGGAACTGGAATCCGTTTTCAATAATTCAAACATCGGCGGGCAAATTAGCCACAAAAAGGCGGTGCGGGACAAGAACTTCTGTTTGCCAATTATTGAAGACAGTCATGGCTCGACACCTGCTAAAAGGCAATTTACCTGCGATGGCAGGGGGCGGGAAAATTTGGCTGAAAGGGTAAAACGTGATTAAAAAAATATTATTGGAAAGACACACGCTTGTTTTTAGACAGAGCATTCCAAGTTTTGGGCAATGTGACGAAGCGGCCATCACTGGCGTCGATTCATCACGCCGATAATTTCTCCATGAGTTCAGACACCATATCAATCCGTGTTTTGTTTCTCGGCGGCTCCGAAAACGAGATTGCGCCCATTTGTAATGAACTGCGCCGCTGCGGCTACGAAACGGGGATTGAATTGCGTTCATTG
>JAYVSV010000106.1:0-10096 GCA_043775015.1 Verrucomicrobiota bacterium | reverse complement strand
TTTTCCGGTGTCTGGATGGTTCGCGCGCTGATCCGCCGGGCGGGACGCCACGGCTCCACGGCAGGCGGGGACGCCCGCCGCTACTTCGGAATTCGGGGTTAATGATCCCGAACGACCCCTCGCCGAACATTTCCACATGTCCGCAATTTCCCACTGCATGAAATCCCGCCAGTAACCGAGTGAACCCAGAAGTCGGCTAGTTCGTTTCCAGCGTCGCGGCGGACTATATCTAGAAGCGGTTTCGTAAGGTGGGGCGAGCGTAAATGACGGCTCGCGAGGACGCTCGCTCCACCAAACCGACTTATGAAACCGCTTCTAATAAACCACGACCAGCACCGCCGCTTCTCCGCATCATTCACCACGTCATCGAACTTGCGTTCTTTCGTGTTGGGTTCTTTGAGTTTGGCGTGTGGCCCTCCGCCAGGAGTTCGAGGAAGCTGAGAAGGAAACTGCTTTTCACCGCGTAATTCACATTTGTAGCGTCGAGCCTGTGGCTCGAACCCATCGGCGCACAGCGCCGACACTACATCGCATTGAGTTTAGCCGAAACCACTCCGACGATCCCGCGACTGCGGGACCACGTTCTCCACCAACGCGCCGCCAGAATTTTTGTGGCCGGCTGCTAAGACTTTGAAAATTTCTGGCATCATCACCCGCACCTGACAACGCCGCGATTTCTCCCCGGGCAAACTTGGGTGCGAAACGCGACACCGTTTGCGGCACATTAGTCGGGCAATAACTTGCAACCCCGCTTGAGAAGGCTTAATAAATCTAAACAGCTTTTATGGAAATTACTTTGCCCCTCAATCAAATGACCACGGCGGAAAAACTGCGTGTTATGGAAACCATTTGGGCAGACCTCAGCCGCGATGAAGCGCAATTTGAATCCCCGTCCTGGCACGGAGAGGTCTTGCAAGAACGCGAGGAAAAAATTAAATCTGGCGCAGAATCTTTTATCGATTGGGAAATCGCCAAGAAACAGCTTCGCGAGCTGAAATGAAAATTGTCATCCTGCCTTCCGCGCGAAACGATCTCGCCGGGGGTTTTCGTTTTTACGAAGAGCAAGCAGAAGGTTTAGGCGGTTATTTTATTGAATCACTCCTCTCCGATATTGATTCCTTAAGAATCCACGCCGGTGTCCACCGGAAAGAATTTGGATTCCATCGATTGCTCTCCAAACGTTTTCCGTACGCAATTTACTACGCGTTGGATGCCGAAACTGTTTTCGTCAGAGCCGCTCTCGATTGCCGCAGAAATCCTAAATGGAGCCGACGAAAATTAAACCGGTAAAAGCGCTTCAATAAACCACGACCAACACCGCTGCTTTCTCGGCCTCACTCACCACGTCATCGAACTTGCGTTCTTTCGTGTTGGGTTCTTTGAGATTGGCGGAAATTTCTGGCACCGATTCGAGGAAGCTGAGAAGGAAACTGTTCTTCACCGCGTAATTCACATTTGTAGCGTCGAGCCTGTGGCTCGAACCCATCGGCGCACAGCGCCGACACTACATCGCATTGGGTTTGGCCGAAACCACGCCGACGATCCCGCGACTGCGGGACCACGTTCATCCACCAACGCGCCGCCAGAATTTTTTGTGGCCGTCTGCTAAGACTTTGAAAATATCTGGCATCATCGCCCGCGCCGGACAGAGCCGCGATTTCTCCCCGCGCAAACTTGGTCGCGAACCCTTGCAAACCGATATTCGGAAATTGGCATTGCAGTTCCGACCGAATCCGTTTCCAATCACCGCCATGACTCAATGGGTAAAACGGAACGGCATCGCACATTTCCTAATCGCGAGTTTGTTTGTCATTTCAAATCAACTTTACGCGCAAGGCACTGCGTTCACTTATCAGGGTCGTTTGCAAAGCGGGACGACTGTGGCGAACGGCAGTTATGACCTGACCTTCAGCGTTTGGAACAGTGCCGCCGGACCTTCACAAATTGGAAATACTGTCACTAACGCGGCCACGAGTGTTGCGAACGGGATTTTCATGGCCGCTCTCGATTTTGGCAGTGGTGTTTTTGACGGCAACTCTCGCTGGCTTGAAATCAGTGTCCGCACGAATGGCAATGATGCATTTACTACACTTTCACCTCGGCAACCTTTAATGCCCGCGCCGTACTCGATTTACGCGGGTGGAGTAAATGCAGCGGGCATCAGCGGGACAATTCCAGCAGGCAACATCGCGAGCGGCACAATCACGTCCAGTATGCTCGCGACGGGTGCAGTGGCGGCGAACCTTTCGGCGAGTGGACAAAGCGCAGTGCCAAGCGGGGCAATGATTCTTTCCGCTAATCCAAACGCAACAAACCTTTCGGCTTCCGGTTATGTGAGGATTGGTGGCCAATTGGATTTGTGTTGGCAGCAGCGCGCAAATAGCGGCGCGTCGGTTATTTCCGATTCATATATGACACCGCATTGGACGGGAAGTGAGATGATTTTGTGGGGCTGGCGTGAAGACAATAACGCTCATCGGGGTGGCCGTTATAATCCCACAGCAAACACTTGGTCGATAATAGCGACCAATGGCCAGCCAACTGCGAATGTTCAGTACACAACGGTGTGGACTGGAAGCGAGTTGATCGCCTGGGCCGAAGATGGTTCGGTTGCTGGGAGCCGCTACAATCCCACGAGCAATAGTTGGACGCCGATGACGACAATCGGTGTCCCGGACGGTCTAACGGGACGTGCCGTCTGGACTGGAAGTGAAATGATTATTTGGGGCGCGAACGTAAAGGCGGGCAATTTGAACATGGGCGTACGATACAATCCGTCCACTGACAGTTGGTCACTAATGGCAACGAACGGCGAACCCACTGCACCTGCTGACTATGCCGCAGTGTGGACGGGAACTGAAATAATTATTTGGGGTGGACCGAACAACGACAAAGCGGGACGCTATAATCCTTCAACGGACACATGGTCTCCTGTGACAACTAACAATGCACCCGCAATGCGCACTACACACACGGCCATCTGGACTGGTAGTGAAATGATTATTTGGGGTGGCAGTTACTACGACGGGACAAGCTCCACTCGTTTTAACGATGGTGCTCGATACTCGCCTGCGACAGATAGTTGGTTGCCGATTGCGACAAACAACGCTCCAAAACCAAGATTACTGCATACTGCTGTATGGACCGGAAGTGAAATGATCATTTGGGGCGGAACTGGAAACGGAGGTTCGTTCAGTGACGGAGGACGCTACGACCCGACAGCCAACAGTTGGTCGCCGGTGACAATCACGGACGCGCCTCCAAAGCGATATGCACACAACGCTTTGTGGACGGGCAGCGAAATGTTAATCATAGGCGGCATACAGTTTTTTCAGGGACAAATTAACCCGATCTATTTGGAGGATACCTATTCCTACAATCCTTCGCGAACTATGTATCTCTATTTGAGACCTTGATATGAAATTTGTCCGGTTAATTTTGTTTTGTTTGGCTGCCGTGACGTGCGCCACTGCTCCAAAAGCCGTTGCCGAATTTTACAGCATTGACTGGTTTACAATCGACGCGGGCGGCGGAAAGAGCACCGGCGGCGTTTATTATGTCAGTGGAACGATCGGTCAGCCAGATGCGAGCGAGCCAATGACTGGCGGCAACTTCGCAATCACCGGAGGATTCTGGAGCTTGCTCTCTGTGGTGCCAACACCGGGCGCTCCGTTGCTGACAATCACTCATACTTCGACCAACACGATGCTGGTTTCGTGGTCATCCTATTCGAGTGATTTTATTCTGCAACAGAACGGCAACCTGAATACGACCAACTGGATTTCGCCGATTGAAACAGTTTTTGAAAGCGGTACAACAAAGTTTATCCTCGTAAATCCAGCAACTGGAACTCAGTTCTATCGCTTATTCAAACCGTAAGGCGTGGTGAAATCGTCAACACGCTTCAAGATTACCTGGAAAGGGGTCGGTCAATAGTAATGTGCCTTTTTCGTCAAGCCCCGGCTGAATTCAATCATGGATTTTATCCTTTGAACGATTCACCCCTTGTAAATATCGTGCGTGCCGATTTCAACTAGATCCTTGCCGGAATCCAGCAGGCGCATGGCTTCTTGAAAATGCGTGGCAAATATCTCTCGCAGCGCCGCGTCCGATGTGTTGCCGCAGGTGAGCCAGATGATTTTCGGCGGCGAGCCGTAGCGCTCAAGTAATTCCACAAAGTCACCTTTCAGGAACTCATCTCGCGTGTTTACGTTTCTGCGTGACGGCTGCGGATGCGTGTATCCGTCACCAGCCAAACTGTATCGCGCAAATCTCTTTCACCCAGCAACGCCAAAGCATCCATCAGCCGTCGCAGCAAATCGGCGCGGTTTGGCTTGCGCAAGGTAATCACAATCGTTCCGTGGTGCCGGGCGAATGCCAATGGGATGGTGTGGAAAAAATCTTTGTCGGTTGTAACAAAGATGGCTTCGCTCTTTTGCGCGTGAGCAAACAATTTCTCGTCGGCTGTTCCCGGAGGAAAACCATCGAGAGCATGAGTGGCTTGGTGACCGGAGGTTTGAAGGAGGATTAAAGCGGGCTGGGGAAAATTTTCGTCGAGGAAAAAATTCATTCGGCGCGTCAGGCTTCAACGCTCTCCATCGCGGTCAGCCCGCCTGCAAATTCCAGGCAGGCGCGAATGTCCGATTCCTTGAGCGAAGGGTAATCCTCAAGAATTTCCCTGGCAGATTGTCCAGCAGCGACCGAACCGACGACATTCGCCACCAAAACTCGCGTGCCTCGGACGACCGGTTTGCCGTGACAAATCGTCGGGTCAAGGGTGATTTGATCTGAGAGCCACGTTTGCATGTGGGAAAGGTAGTTCCACGACGCTTGATTGACGAGTAGGAATTTTGTGAACAAGAGGTGCACGAGGCAATTCGTTTTTCAGTCACGATCTGTCGAACACGGTTTTTCCAATCCACTTCGAGCGGCAACGTTCCTCTAAAACCATTTCGATCATTCAGTGCCAGTGGCGTTCGAGCCATTCCACAAAATCGCAAGTCAGTTTGCGTGAATCAGCACCAACAGTTTTTCGCGGATACGACTGCAAATGGCGAACGATTCACGGGCTTCATCCACATCGGCCATTTCGCCGAGATAACGAAAATCCACCGCAGCTCGGGTGACGAAGCGCAGTTCTTCAATTGGCCACGACCAGTCGGGGCAGACGGTTTGCAGGAGTTGATCGAGTTGCGGCAGGTCGTGGGTTCTCGGCGGAACGATGCCGCGTTGATTAGCACCGCTTTCATCAATTTCTCAACGCATTGCTGCGCATGAAAACAGACGGCATCGTAGTTGGGCGATTCGATGGCATCGGCTTCGCGACTGGCGGTATGGAAATCGCCGTCCGACTTGGCCAGCCATTCCTTAATCGTTTCGTTCATGCAGAACCTGGCCGTGATCCAAGGCTTCGCGAATCAACGGATCGCCTTCACGATAACGCCGCGCCGTGTCGCGGGACGCCGCGCAATCAGGTCAACGGGAAAACGCGGGTTGACGCGATTCAAAATTTCGAGGGATTTGCGAAAGTTTTTCCCTTCAAACGGAAGAATGACAAGCAGGTCAACGTCTGAGTCTGGCCGGGGATTGCCGTTGGCGTAGGAACCAAACAAAATAACGCGGTCAGGATGAAACTCATGGACGATGCGCTCGGTCAATTCGCGAATATTTTTAGTGGCGATCATGGGTTGAGGCAAACGGCCAGCATGGGATGATCAATTCGGCGGCGCGCATAGGTCAGGCAGGCTTTCAGGTCTTCGGCTTCGAGATCGGGCATTTCCTCCAAAATTTGCGCGGCCGTTAAACCCGAATTCCGAAGTAGCGGCGGGCGTCCCCGCCTGCCGTGGAGGGCGGGCGTCTCGCCGCCCGGAAAGAACGTCCGAGAGTTTGAGCGGTTTGGAAATTTCCCGGCGTCTGGAGGGTTCGCGCGCTGATCCGCCGGGCGGGACGCCACGGCTCCACGGCAGGCGCGGACGCCCGCCGCTCCACCGCCTGTTTCCAAATCTGATTTCGGAATTCGGGTTGAGCGGAAACCGCCGACTCTAAACCGATTCTGAATCTGCGCATTCAACGCGTCGGGCAGTGAAATGGTGACGTTGCTCATGCTGAAAAAATAGGAGCCAACCGGGCGTTGTGCAAACATCAATTTATAGCAAAGGCGTTCAGATCAATTGAGTTTAAAGCGAGCCGATTTCAACCCGTTCATCACCGGCATCCAACACGCGCAGAAGCTCCCTGAAAGTTCGCGGTCTGGATCTTTCGCAAAGCGGAACTGTGAGCATCACGCCGCAGGTGACGAGCTTGCAAACCCTGCGCATCCAAAGCTTTGGGCGACGAAACCGTAATGGTGCTCGCAGCAAACAATTGAGAGGCGCGAGCCTACCCGATCGCGAGCAACTCGACTTCGAAGACCAGCGTCGAATTCGGCGGGATCGCCCCCGGATAACCGGCCCGACCATAAGCCAGTTCAGGCGGGATGGTCAGCTTCGCTTTGTCGCCCACTTTCATGAGAGCGACACCTTGATCCCAACCGGCAATCACCTGCCCGGCACCGAGCGTGAAAGCAAATGGTTCGTTGCGATCCACTGAGCTATCAAACTTTTTACCGTCCATGAAACAGCCGGTGTAGTGAACGGTGACCTGGTCTCCCTTCTTTGGAGATGCGCCCGTTCCAACGGTGATCTTTTCAATCTTCAATTCGTTTGTTGTCATAAAGTATTCTTGCCACGCGAATGGCGCGGGTCAATGCGGCGAATTTTTTTTCTGGACCGCGGCTGTGTCGAAGACCAGCCGCAGCGCGGTCAGAATACAGCTGCGGTCTGAGAGCGACACAGCCGCACTCCGTTCACCTTGATCGGCTCACTCGAAACTCGGCCCCGCCGGTTTGGTGGCAAATTTCATTTTGGCCACATCAACCTTGGGCGGGGTGAAGATTTGCAACTCGTAAATGGACCACCAATATTCCTTCACGGAACCGGTCTGAGTCATCTTCACAAACCGGGCTTTGACCGGGTTAAACATGATTTCCATTTGCGCACTGCTCCCCTTCCCTTCGCTGGCCGGCGTGCCCCAGTTTTGGCCATCGCTCGACACCTCGATTTTATAGCCGCGCGGATAATCGAAAACGGATTCGCCCGTGTTCATCTGCACGCCAGAGAGGGTGATCTCGGCGGGCAATTCAACCTGGAACCACTGCCCCGGTTCCTGCGAGACACCGATCGTGAATCTTGTCTTGGAGTCGCCATCGATCGCGAGGCGCGCGTCGGCGGAATTGTGGCTGGCCGAAACTTTCCATTGCGCCCGGCTTAACGGCTGCGTCACGAACGACTCCAGTTCTGCACTGGTCCAAGGTTCGTTGCGGCTCACGATCGCGCTCCGGACAGCGGCCACCTGCTTCGGGTCGATCAATGCCGCGTTGTTGCCAAATCCGTTGCGAATGTAAGAGGTGATCGCGGCAATCCACTGATCATCGTTGCTTTGCATTGGCACCATCAATGAATCGTAGTTTTTACCATTCACCGGCCCGGTCAACCCCTTGAGCACCGTGAAGAGAATGGCATCGCGCGAACCCAGCACCGTTTTCGATCCGGCCAGCGGCGGTGCCATCGTGATGCCTGCTTTCGCTCCTTGCATGGGCATTCCTTTCGCATCCGGCCCATGACAGGTGAAGCACAGGTCTTTGTAAATTCCCTCGCCTTGTTTCAGCAATCTCTTCTCCGATGATGTAAAATCCCTCGTGCTGAACGACGCTTCCGGCAGAAGCAAATGCGTGCCGATGTCTCGAACACCGGGGCTTGGACTCGATGCCATGAGTCCCCGGAGCAAATCTGCGGTATGCGGCCATTTCAGGAGGTTGGCCGTCATCATCACCTGGATCACCACGTTCGGGTCGGGATCATTCGCGAGCGCCAGAACATTCTGCACAATGGAATCATAGCCCTGTTTGTAAAGAGTTTCGCTGACCCGAATCGCCGCGATGCGCACTTGCGGATGCAAATCCTGCAACGCGCTTTTCCACAACGCCGCATTGATTGCATCCAACCCTTCCAACGTCCAGAGCGCATGAATGCGCGCCAGGTGGTTCGGATGGGTTCTCACCATTTTCGCCAACGCGGGCACCACCGACTTGTCGCCGCGCAGCACGAGAATTTTTTGCGCATTGTCACGCCACCAGCCGTTGGGATGCGCGAGATAAGGCACGAGTTGCTTCGCGCTTTCCTCCTGCATCTTCGGCTGCGGCCCGGGCTTGAAATCGTCATGCACCAGACGCCAGATGCGGCCGCGCCCGAAGTTTTTGTCCATGTCATATTGCTGGACCACGGTGCGCAGATAGGAACCTTTCGCCACCCAGTTCCCTTCCTGAATAATTCCGCGATACATATCAACGATGTAGATTGTTCCATCGGGCGCGTTGAACAAATTTACCGGACGAAAATTCGGGTCGGTCGAAAGCATAAACTCCGTCTTGTCATAGGCATTGCTGAGTTGAGTCACCCCATCTCGCTCCACTACTTTGGCCCGTCGAATCAGCCGCCCGACCGGTTCAGCGAAAAGCAAATCGCCCCGCATATCTTCCGGCAAACGGTCTCCGCGAAAAATTTCCCCGCCGCACGTCGCCGTGAAATGATTCAACGTCTTGTCCTCAGGCCGAAAACGACCCGGACCACCCTGCACGTCCGCCAACCCAACTCGTGGCCACACCTCGGCGAAACCGGGTGCGAACTGCTCCTTCGAACTGAACGCCCCATAAACAATCGGCTGCTGGAAATGCAACGGCCCTTGCTCGCCGCCTGCGTTCACGAACCACGGCTTGCCGTAATTATCCTGGCAGAGTCCCCATTGCCCGCCCGCCGGAGGAATCGGTTCCTTCAACACATTCATCCCTTTGATCCGCAGCCGATACGGATTCACCGTCATGTAAAGCCAGTTATCCAAATCCCAGATCAAACCGCTCTGTTGATGCTCGAGATTTCCCCCGCGCTTCCCCTCTGCATAGAGCAACTCCTTCTTGTCCGCCACGCCATCGCCATCCGTGTCGCGATACAGCCACAGGTCGTTGCTGTCCGTTTCGTTGACCAGCAACCCGTCGCCCACGCACAAGATCATCCGGGGCAACAGCAAATGATCGATAAACGTCGTGTGTTGATCCAACACACCATCGCTCTTGCTCGACCAGTGCAACGACACCCGCCCGTTCGTTGTGTGCTCATTTTTCCCGTCGATGTCCTGCATGTAAGTGCGCATCTCCGCCACGAACATCCGCCCGTTCCCATCGAAAGCCGCCGTCACCGGCTCGCGGATAATCGGGTCGCTCACCACCAATTCCAGATGATACCCCACCGGCAAGGTAAAAGTCTTTGCCTCCTCTGCCGGAGTGAGATAAGGAACAGGCGTCACCACATCAGTTTGAGCAACCGACGAAACCACACCGCCCGCCAAAAGCAGGCAACACAAAATACGTTCAATCCAAAATCGTTTCATAAGCAATCCGTCATTAACAATAAGCCACCGCGCACTTGTCGATCAACTCCTTGCGGTTGTCGCTCACAAGAGCTTGTTTGAAAACAGTGGCGTCAGGCGTCTCGTCCCGTCCCACGCCTGCGGGATGAAGCGCGCGCGTCCCCCCGCCCGGAAAGAACGTCCAAGTTGGGTGGGATGCAACAACCCCAGTCTCGATCCCCTGTTCTGGCGTTTCTTCCGCCGGGCGAGACGCTCGCCGCTCCATTACCGTTCCTGAGTTTCTGAGTTTCAAATCGTATCTCGGATTCCCCTTCGCCTCCTTCGCCCCTTCGCGGGACAACCTTTCTGCTCATCCATTGAAATAAGCCCGGCACCCGGATTCCTAATCTTAATCTTAATCTTAATCCCCCCCCAGGAACAGCCTGGAAAAGATTATGAATAAGAGAACGATTAAGATTAAGACCGGCCCGTTCTCCCGTCCATATTTCTATGGCCGTGGGGCCGGGGTGAGGTGAGGTTCTTCTTCCGGTGAAACAAAATGAACCCCTTGATCCAATGCCAATACGACGACTCCGTGCGATGCGAGAATTGTTTGAACCGCATCACCTCGCGCAACTGCTCCCGCAGTTTCAATTTG
>JAYVSV010000105.1:0-51868 GCA_043775015.1 Verrucomicrobiota bacterium | reverse complement strand
TCGACGTGACGCCCTCGGCCGCTTTCCACGACCACTCGTCGCTCTGCCCGACGGCGGTGCCCGGCTTGATGCCAGCGCCCGCAAACCACGAGACGAAGGTGCCGCCGTTGTGGTCGCGACCGGGGGTGTTGCCCTGCGTGAACGGCATCCGGCCAAACTCCGTGGTCCATACGAGCAGCGTGTCTTCGAGCAGGCCGCGCGCTTTCAAATCCATGAGCAGTCCTGCGGCGGGCAGATCCATCTTGCGCGCGGCGGCGGGGAGTTCTTTCGGGATGTTGCCGTGATTGTCCCAGTTATCCGCGCCGCCGCCTGCGCCGCTCCACACCTGCACGAAACGCACGCCGCGCTCGATCATCCGCCGCGCGAGCAGGCAGCGTTTTCCAAAATCCGCTGTCTCCGCTTGATCGAGACCGTAGAGTTTTTTCGTCGCGTCCGTTTCGCCCGCTAGGTCGAGGAGTTCCGGCGCGGAAAGCTGGAGGCGCGCGGCGAGTTCGTAGCTCTCGATGCGCGCCGTGAGCCGCGAATCATCGGGACGTTCCGCTGCGTGCGTGGCGTTCATTTCGCGCAGCAGCGCGAGGCCGTCGGCGCGGCTCACGGGCGTGATTTGCTTCGCACCCGCTGGTGGCTGGAGATGCGTCATCGGCTGCGGCGCGGACGCGTTGATGATGGTGCCCTGATGATTCGCCGGGAGGAATCCTGAGGTGAAAGCGCTGCGTCCGTTGTAGGGCAGCCCGCGCACATCTGGCAACGCGACGAATGCCGGCACGTTGTCCGCGAGACTGCCCAGCGCGTAAGAAATCCACGCGCCCGCGCACGGGAAGCCCGGCAGCAGGAACCCGCTCGTTTGCAGATACGAAGCCGGGCCGTGGACGTTCGACACGGACTGCATCGCCATGAGAAACGCCATGTCGTCCACATGCCGCGCGAGATGCGGCAGCGCGCTGCTCACCCATCGCCCGCACTGCCCGTGCTGCGCCCACTCGAACGGGCATTTCATTAATGTGCCGGGCACACTGATGCTGGCCTCGACGCGCTGTCCGCCGCCGGGATCAAACTTCTGCCCATGCCGCGCGATGAGCTGCGGCTTGTAGTCGAAGAGGTCGCACTGGCTCGCGCCGCCGGTCATGAAAAGCTGAATGACCCGCTTCGCCTTCGGTGCGAATTGCGGCAGTGCCGCAGCGAATGCATCGCGCTGCATCAAGGACGTGAGCGCGATGCCGCCGAGGCCGGTGCCGAGTGTGCCGAGAAAATCGCGGCGGGTGAAAGAGGTGCGGTTCATGGTTTTGATTTCCTGTTGGCGCGTCCCCGGCGCGGCTGGTTCAGTTCGCGCTCGATGTCCGCGATGGTCGGCAGCGAGCCACGCAAGTTTTTCGGCAGCGATTCCACGAGCCGCGTCTGCCACTCCGCCACGCCGATGGGCTTCCTCACATCGCGCAACGCATACTCCACCTTCACCCGGTTCTTCGCGTCCTTGCACAGCAGCAGTCCGATGCTCGGCGCGTCGTCCTTGTGGCGCATCTGGTCGTCCACCGCCGAAAGGTAAAAGTTCATCTTGCCCGCAAACTCCGGCTCGAACGGTTTCATTTTCAAATCCACCACCACGAAGCAGCGCAGCCGCAGATGGTAGAACAGCAGATCGAGGTAAAAATCCTCATCGCCCACTTCGACATGCACCTGCCGCCCGACGAACGCGAATCCCGCGCCCATTGCCAAAAGCAACTGCTGCACATGCTCCACCAGCCCGCGCTCCAGGTCGCGCTCCTGCGCCGCTTCACCGAGCGTGAGGAAGTCGAACGTGTAAGGGTCCTTTAAAACTTCGCGCGCCATGTCCGACTGCGCCGGCGGCAAAGTGAGGTCAAAGTTGGTAATCGCCTTCCCGCTGCGCTCATGCAGCCGCGATTCGATCTGCACCGTCAGCACCGCCCGGCTCCAGCCATTCTCCAAAGTCTTGCGCGCATACCACAGACGAGTGGCGGGGTCTTTTGCCCGCTGCATCAGCAGGATGTTCGTCCCCCATGGCAATTGTGAAACAAGCTGTTTCACAATTTCATCGTTCTCGTAGGCACCGGCAAACTCCCGCATGAAAAGCAGGTTGCGATACGACCAGCCAGTCATCTCTGGAAACTCATGCGCCAAATCGGCTGCCAGCCGCTCCACGACTTTGGCACCCCATCCTTCCGCCTGCTGAACACGCAAAATCTCCCTGCCGACGTGCCAGTAGAGTAAAATCAACTCCCGGTTCACCGACACCGTCGCTCGTATCTGTGCCGAGCGAACGCGGGCTTTCAAGTCGGCGAGCAGCGGGGCGTAGCCAGTGGGTAGAATGGAAGTCGGTTTCATTGTGCTGATGTGGTTCCAACAACTTCCTCGACCGAATCTGAAACGGCTTCCTGATTCGCTGTAAGCAAGTCCGTGGCGTCACACAGCAACGCCAATGGTTTCAGGAAACATTCGCGCCACGCGGACTGAATGTGCCGTTCGGTTGCCTCTGCTAGATGCGGGTGGCTTTCGCACCATTCTTTGAGGCGATTTGCGATGTGATTTCGGTATGTGCCTCCAAGAGCCTTTGTTTGTCCCCAATAGCCGACACACTCACTCCAGACCGATTCATCCACGAACAGTTCTGCTCGGAAAATCTCACGTCCTGAGACTGTCGCCTCGTTCAAGAATCGTTCTCTCCACGTCGGAATATTGCGCCGCAACTCGTTCAGGTAATCGCGCGCTGGTTCAAGTTCGGTGTCGCCGAGCATATTGTTCAGGAGTTCATCAAGACCCGCAAAGAGCGGCTGTGTGCGCCGCTGGGCATCAATCGCAGTGCCAGTGCCGAGCAAGTGGTAGGCTTCCATTCCGGGCCACGTCCCTTTGCGGGTGGTTGAAGCCCAAACCGTGCGCGCGTTGGTATTTCGCGCCGCAGAAACCAGCGAGTCGTAAAAGTTGTGAACCGACAAAGCTGGCGACAGATGCTGGCTGATGAAAATGCGGAGACGGTTGCGAACTTTTTCCTGAGCTTTCTGCGTCTGTTCTTCTCCGTGACGCTGGATCAGTTCCTCAATGGCGCTGCCGATTTGCCCGAGGCGCTTCGAGTGAAGGTCGCGCAGTCGAGTAACCGCCTGAGCCAACTGCTCAACAATGGCGTGGTGGTCGTCGTTCAGCACGTCGAGGAAAAGTATCGGGAGTTCCTGGGTTCCGCTGACTTGGTTCAGCGACCAACTCACCTGGTCTTGCTTGATGCGATAACCTTCCTCCGCAGTTTCGGCACTATTGCCGACATCATCTTTCGTGTCGGAAACTTCCTGCGCTCTAGCGAGGACAAGAAGCACGACGCGTTCGCTGAGTGCCTTGTCCGCACCTGTGCTTGCGAGATTTTCCATGAGCAGCCGGAGCGTCATGTCCGGCGCATTGCGAAAGCCTGAGCACAGCACGGTGACGGTTCGTGGGTCGTCCAGATAGGCTCGGATGTCTGGCCGGATGGCAGTATCATCAATGCCTTTGGTATCAATAACCCGAACATTGAACGGCCGCTCTCCGAGCAAGCGGACGGGGACAATCAAATCAATGCGACGCGGCAACGACACATCCGGCAATAAGCCCATGTTCACGTTGGCAAAAAGGTCGCGAAGCTGCCTGAGTCCAACCACGAGGTCGGTCGCCTCGAAACGAAACTCTGTGGAATTCCTTTGGTCGAGACGCATCCGCTTGAGCACTTCCGCAGTCAGTTCCGCGAGATTCCCGTTACAAGCTTTCGCCAGGGCCATCGCCGGGTCGATGCGTATGGGCTTCCCATCAGGGCTTCTTCCCGGAGTGCGCGCAAGGTTCGCCATGTTCCGAATCGCCTTGTTTAGTTCCTCGGAGACCCCCCGACTCTCGCTTTCAATGTTGGGATTGCCGTTCTTCCCGTGAAAGGCGTCAATGATCGACGAACAAAAATCGCTGACAGAACGGAACACCTCTTCTTGCGGCTGCGGAGATACTAGCAATCCGAATGATGTCTTGGCTTCAGAACGAAGCTGAACCTCACAAAGCGTGACTCTCCCGGAACCTGTTTGGAGAACTACCCGCTTTGAGAGTGCGGCAGGAGCTTTGGGGTCTGGCGGCAGGAGCAACCCGGTAAGGCCACAAATCGCCGTGGACTTCCCGACACCGATTTCACCGACGAAGGCGACGGAGTGATTCGTGTCCGTCAGAAACTCGACGGCTCTCATCAAAGACTCACGATGCAAGTTGGCCTGAGCTTTAGGCCCGTCAGTTGTTTGCGGTCGCTGAACGAACTCGCTCAACTTCACGAGAAACTTCTCCGCTCGACGCAATTCCTGACGGGAAGGATGCCAGAAACTTGGCTTCTCAATTTGCTTCCAAGTGCCTTTCGTGAATTCGGCATACTCCAGCGCCTGCGGCGTTCCGATTGCCTCGGCAATTTTCACAACCTCAGATTCATCCGGCACCAGTTGTCCTGTCTCGATACGCGAGACTCGGCTTGTGTCCACGCCAATGGCTTCCGCCACTTGAGACTGCTTTTGTTGTGCTGCTTCACGGAGCCGCGCCAGATCCGCGCTCACACGCGAGGTTACGTTTAGTTTCTGAATGCTGATTTGCGTGTTCATGGGCGGCAGAATACGGCGAGCATTAAAAACGTCAACATAATTGTTTCATGTATGAATCACGTTTTATTCATGCTCTATTTGGCGGCGTCTCGACAGTGCCCGCTTGCCTCTTCCCAGCCCGCTCCAGCCGCTTCCGCGTCGCCGCGAGTTCGGCTTCGAGCTTTTTCACGGCAGGGAGGGCGAGTTGGTATTCTCGGGCCATGACTTTGTTGGGCAGTGAGTCGAGCGTGTAGCGGGCGAGGGCGGCGTCGGCGTCGGAGCAGAGGATGATGCCGACGGGCGGGTTTTCGCCGGGGTGGGTCCAGTGCTCGCCGGCGTAGTTGAGGTAGAGATGCATCTGGCCGGCGTCGGCGTGCGTGAAGGTGCCGAGCTTGAGGTCTATGATGACGAGGCAGCGCAGGCGGCGGTGGAAAAAGATGAGGTCCACGCGATACCACACTCCTCCGACGCGCAGGCGGCGCTGGCGTCCGACGAAGGTGAAGTCGCCACCGAGTTCGAGCAGGAAGGCTTCGAGGTGGCGGACGAGGGCGTCTTCGAGGTCGGTCTCGGAGTATTCGTCGCGGAGGTTGAGGAACTCCAGCACGAGCGGGTCGCGCACGGCTTCGTCGGCGGTGAGGTGGTCGCCGGTCTGCGGCTTCGCGCCTTTGCGGAGCATGGCGGCCTTGTCTTTGGAAAGCAGGGTGCGCTGGTAGAACAGGCTGCCGATTTGCCGGTCGAGCTGGCGGACGCTCCAGCCGCCGCGGAGGGCTTCGTCTTCGTAGAAACGGCGGGCGCTTTCGTCCTTCACGGTGATGAGCTTCACGTAGTGCGACCACGGGAGCGGGAAGCGGGCGGCGAGGGTGTGAAGAAGGCCCAGCGTGTCTTCAGGTAAAATACGCGACACTGTCGCGGAAATCCGGCTCATGGATTTCGCAGACGCTATCCGCGAAATTGCCAACTCAGTGCCCGGCAAAGATTTCGCAGACAGTGTCTGCGAAATTGGCCAGCACTCGTAAAGGCGACGCATTTGCTCCAAGTTGCGCTCGGAAAACCCACGCCCATGTCGCGCCGTCAAATCCTCCGCGAGCCGCTTCAGCAATTCCTCCCCATACTCCGCACGCCTTTTTCCGCCCTGCTCGAACTCCACGACGCGTCGCCCGATTTCCCAATACGTCGCGGTCATGAAGCAGTTCGCCGCACGGACGACGGCACGATGGGATTCCTCCAACAGCGCGCCGATGCCGGTGAGCAGGGTTGGGTAGTTGGCCACGGGTTTTGCTTTGGCAGCGTGGTTGGATGGATTGTTCGGCATGTGGAGTTGGGCGGCGATTCAATCGACGTAGAGGAATTCGTTACTGTTGAGCAAGAGCTGGCAGGCATTGGCGAGGCCGTGGCGCTGGAGGTAGGCGGAAAATTTCGCGCGCTCATCATGGCGCGGAGCGCGGAGGAGGATGAGCTGGAACGCTGTCTCCGCCTGCGTCTCCGGCGTGGTGGCTTTCGATGAAATGCTTGCGGCGATGTGCTCGCACTGACGGATGACGAAGGGGTTGTTGAGCATCGCGAAGGCTTGCACCGCCGTGGTTGAGACGCCGCGCACAGGCGTGGTCGCGCCGCCATCGGGGCAGTCGAGCGCGTCCATGAACGGGTCGGGCACGGTGCGAAATAGAAAGCGATAGATGGCGCGGCGTCGGGCGGCGGAGGCGTCGGGATCGAAATGTTCGTAGTCGAGAAACGCCGGATTCCCGCCGGACTTGAACGTGGCGTCGCCTTTCGAAATGAACTGCACGGCGGAGGGGCCGCCCATCGTGAGATCGAGTTTGCCGCTCAGCGCGAGTAGCGAGTCGCGCACTTCCTCGCCGGTGAGTCGCTGGCGATTCATGCGCCAGAGCAGCCGGTTGTCGCCGTCGCGCTCTGCGGCTGCCGCATTTTGCACGACGCTCTGCCGATACGTCGCGCTGGTGACGATGAGCCGGTGCAGTGCTTTGAGCGAGCCATGCGCCTCGTCGCGAAACCACACCGCCAGCCAATCTAGCAATTCCGGGTGACTGGGCGTGCCACCCATTTTTCCGAAATCGTTGGGCGTGTCGCAAAGACCGCGACCGAAATGCCAAGCCCAGGTGCGGTTCACAATGCTGCGCCAAGTGAGCGCGTTGTTCTTGTCCGTGAGCCAACCCGCGAGTGCGGCGCGGCGAGCGGCTTCGTCGTCGGCATTGGTGATGGCGAGTTCGCGCGACATTCCGGGCACGCAGCCGAGCGTGCCGGGAGTGATGAGTTCGCCCGGTTTGTCGAGCGCGCCGCGAGCGAGGAGGTGGATGGGTCGCGGCTGCGGCGATGGCTTGAAGTTCTCGCCATCCGGCGGGAAATCCTTCGTGATGGCATAGACGGATTGCTGCGCCGGCAGCGCGACCAGTGTGCGCTGTTTCTCCTCTTTAAGCACCGACAACGCGAGTTCCATGCGCTGCGCTGGAGTGCGCTCGCCTGATGGAACGCGCAGGATTGCCGTCACCTCGGTAGGCAGCTTCTCGCGAGCGACGGCTGCGGGCGCATCGTCGCTGCTGAAAATGCGAAAGCGCCCGATGCCGTGGCCCTTCACGCCGTCTTGAAACTCGAGCCGCAGCGTGAACGTCGTCGCCTCCGGAAACATCGCGGGTTCCTTGATCTCATAGACCGCCTCGTGCGGTTCGCCGTAGCTTGGATGCACGCCCCACTGGGTCGCGGCGTTTCCATCAATCGTCTGCGCGGCGGTGATGGCGGGTCCTTCGTCGAAATCGGCAGAGGCGCTGGCAAAGACGAGTGGCTTGGCTTCCTCGGGCTTTCCATCCGGTGCGGCGAAGGCGCGAAATTCCGAAAGATGAAAGTTGCCGTTGTCCCAGCGGCCCGGCCCGTGATGCGGCAGACGATCATCGGGTAAAACTTCGAGCCGCAGTGCGCCGAGTTTTCCGGCTTTCCGGTGCGCCGTGACGATGTAGGTGTCACGCTCCGGCCGCGTGCCGCTTGCGAACCACGAACCATCCGCCTGCCGCGTGAGCGTGGTGCCATTGGTCGAGACGACGCTCTCAATGTCGAGCGGCGTCCAGCCTTTCTCGCGATTCGCAAACGCCTCCTCCAGCGCGGTGACCTTTTGCACGACCGCAGGCGAGTTCAGCAACGCCGCGTCGCGTTTTTCCAGCGCGCTTTTTTCGGCGAGCAGACGCGCGCGTTCCGCCTGCGTGCGCGGGTCTGCGTCGAACGCACGATCTGCGCGATCCACGCCCGCGAAGACCGCTTGCAACGAGTAGTATTCGCGCTGTGTGATGGGGTCGAACTTGTGATTGTGGCAGCGCGCGCAGTGGACGGTGAGGCTTTGGAAGGTGCCCATCACCGCGCTCACCATGCCGTCGCGATCGAGGTTTTGCGCGGAGCGATGATCCACCGTGTCAGCGCGCACTGTGACCATCAGCGTGTGATCCCACGGCCCGGCGGCCATGAAACCGAGTGCGACCGTGGCCTGCGGGTCGTCGGGAAAAAGTGCATCGCCCGCGATCTGTTCCTGCACGAAACGCGCGTAGGGTTTGTCGTCGTTGAACGCGCGGATGACGTAGTCGCGATACGGCCAGGCGTTTGGACGCGCGTAGTCGTGATCGTTGCCGTGGGTGTCCGCGTAATTCGCCACGTCGAGCCAGTGCCGCGCCCAATGTTCGCCGTGACGCGGTGACGCGAGCAGCCGGTTCACGAGCTTTTCGTAGGCATCGGATTCCTTGTTCGCTATGAATGCATCCACCTCTTCCGGCGTCGGCGGCAGACCCGTGAGATCAAACGTCACGCGGCGGATCAGCGTCCGCTTTTCAGCGGGCGGGGACGGTTGCAACCTCTGCGCTTCGAGTCGCGAGAGAATGAAACGATCCAAAGGATTGCGCGGCCAGGTCTTTTTTTTCACCGCTGGCTCCGGCGGATTTTGCATTGGCTGAAATGCCCAGTGCTTCTTCGACGCATCTCCACCGCCGACGAACGCGTCCGGAATCGGCGCTCCCATTTTCACCCACTGCACAAGATCGGCGATCTGCGCGTCGCTGAGTTTGCGATCCGCCTTGTCCTTCGGCGGCGGCATTTTCAAATCCTTGTCCGCATACCGCACCGCGGTGATGAGGGAACTTTTATCCGGCTCCCCCGTGACGATCACCGCGCCGGAATCGCCACCTTCCAAAATCCCCTCGCGCGAATCCAACCGCAGCCCGCCCTTCACTTTCTTTGCGGTGGCACCGTGGCAGGCATAACACTCGTTGGCGAAGATTGGCCTGATCTTCGTTTCAAAAAAGTCATCCTGCGCCCGCGAAATTTTCGCCGTGGCCGTTTCACCATCCTTCGCGCAAAGGCACAAGCCCGCTAACAACGCACATCGTAACCACGCGAGCCAGGAACCCCGCGGCGCAGTGAACTCGCAGCGCGGAAGAGGATTCATCTGGAGCCTGATTTTCATGGGAATCAAACCTTACGATTTTTCATGCGATTCTCTCAAGTGTTTCCATAGCGGCACTTCTTTCTCTTGGGGCGACATGAAAAAATGTTTTGTGTCTAGGCCGATATTCACTTTTGACACAAGTGCCGTTGAACCCTGCTGGTTTGGTCAACCGCACCGGGCAGGAGGAATTCTGGCGCACATGCATGAATACTTTCGGCACTCTGTGGCAACTGCGGGAAAGCGTCAAGTGTCGCCGTAATCTTACAGCGCCAAGAATTTTAGACTGCAAAAGATTTGAGCTTCCTTGGAGCTAAAACTCAGGGCGCGCGTTCTACAGATTAAAATATTAAAACGATCGACCAGGCGGGAGTTGGAAGGGAAAGACCAGCGCGGAAGTAGAAAATTCGTGTAACTTCATTCGCTTGGATGAAGTTGCGCACGGCAATCACACCCACTGAAATGACCATGTTGCAGCCTGGGATTTAGCGAAACCCGAGCGGGCGATATAACCTGTCGGGGAGCGATGACGGCGAAGGCGCGTTCGTGGTCAAGCTGGAGACGGTTACCTCGAAGTGTGTCGAATACCACATTGAAGACATGATCCACCACGGCTTGTTTAGCGTCGGACGGTCTGCGCTCGACTCGTAGTAGGATTCCCGTTTAAGTTCCTCTCCCATGCAGGCATCAGAACCGACGCCACCGATTGCTGAAGGACAAATTACCTCGGCAGAAATTCCACCCTCCAAACCACCGACTCCATTGCTTTGGCGTGTGAGCATTGGCCTGGCAATCGTTTTCATCGCTTATGGCGCATTCGCACTCCATGAAAAAATTGGTGTGAGGGGTCAGGCCTTTGCGGGTGTTTTTTGTTTTTTTGGCCTGGTCGCCATGTTCTCGTCCAACTTGCGCTCCGTGAACTGGCGAACCATTGGCTGGGGTGTTGTCCTGCAAATTGCCCTCGCCGTTCTTGTGCTCAAAGTGCCCATCGTACACCGGGGGTTTGAGGCAGCAAAAGTGGTCGTGGTCAACTTCATCAGTTTCTCGGATAAAGGTGCGGAGTTTGTGTTTGGCAATCTCGCGCGGCCCGGCGATATCGCGCTCAATCCCGGCAAAGAATTTTTGTTTATTTTTGCGTTCAAAGCATTGCCGCCGATCCTCTTCGTTTCCGCCTTTTTTACGGTGCTCTATCATTACCGCATCTTGCAGAAAATTGTTCGTCTCATGGCGCGCGTCATGGTGCATTTGATGGGGACGAGCGGCGCGGAAACACTTTCAGTTTCTGCCAACGTGTTCATGGGCCAAACCGAAGCGCCGCTCATCGTGAAACCGTACGTGCCGCGCATGACGAATTCGGAATTATTCGTGCTGATGGCCAGCGGCATGGCGCACATTTCCGGCGGGATGATGGTCGTTTATATTAATTACGGAGCTGACCCGGTCGCCGTCCTCACGACGTGCATCATGGCGTGTCCGTGCAGTCTGTATCTTTCCAAATTATTTATGCCTGAACTCGGTCGCCCAGAAACCGCCGGCACGATTCGCACGCCCAATGAGAAATCTCCATACGTCAACGGCATTGATGCTGCCGCAGCCGGCGCGACGGATGGATTGAAGCTCGCCCTGAATGTCGCCGCGATGCTGATTGTTTTCATCGCGTTCGTGGCGATGTTTGATGCGATTCTCGGTGCAGCGGTGGAAGGTCTTTCACTCTCGAAAGTATTCAGTTGGGTGTTTTCGCCCGCCGCCTTTCTTATGGGCATCGAATCTGCCGATGTGTCAAAGGTAGCCAGCCTGCTCGGTGCAAAACTCGCCATCAACGAGCACTACGCTTACCTCGTGATGAAAGGCTGGAAAGCCACTCCGGATTTCATGTCGCCCCGTTCCTACATGCTTGCCGCGTTTGCGCTGACCGGCTTTGCGAATTTCGCTTCGGTCGGCATTCAGCTTGGCGGCATCGGAGCGATTGCCCCTGAGCGCCGACACGATCTGGCGCGACTCGGTTTGCGCGCGCTCTTCGTCGGATTTGTCGCGACGCTCCTCAATGCAGCGATCGCAGGCATTTTTTTGAAATAAAAAAAATGTCTTCGACCGAGTTGCCGCATCAATGCTGATGCTCGTGAGACCAATTGCCTCCGAGTTCGAGCCACGCCATCAAGTCGAGAATTTCCTCTTTGGATAACGTGTTCAACAATCCCGTTGGCATCGGAGAAGAGTTCTGTGGTTGCCGCCCTTTTATCTCGCTCTTGGCCAAAGTTTGGATCAATGCGTCGGATGGGCCGGTCTGCAAGGTCACACTCGTCGCGTCCTCTTTGAGAATCATCCCGCTGACCGATTCACCATCCTTCAATTCCATTTGAAAATTGCGGAAGCGATTGCTGATGACGAGCGATGGCTCAAGAATTTGACGTAAAATATCCGCGCGATCATTTTTGAACCGGGCCACAATATCGCTGAGATCAGGGCCGTAATTGATTCCCTCTTTTCCAAGTTTGTGGCAACCGGCACAGGCGAGCTTCGTGAATAATTCCTTACCGCGCATCAAGTCCCGACCTGAACTTACCTTGGCCAAATCAGTTGCCAAATCGTCCACCTTCCACTCGGTAACTTTGGGTTCCACCGCATTCCCACGGGTGGCGAGGTAAGCTTCGACATCTTTCACCACCGCCAAAGTTCCAACCATTCTCCTCCAGTGACCGGGGAAGGTGCAGACGTAGGGATAATCGCCGGGTTGCTCAGGTGCCGTGAAACCAAGCTTCACTTGCTGGCCTGGCTCCACCAACTTCGTCGCGAAAAGAACCTTGCTGGACGCAGGAATGTAGTGCCGGCCTTGTGCGTCGGGTTCGGGCGGCAATTTCTCGGCGGCCTGACCAATTTCTTCCAACGCACCGGGCGACACAATCACGAGATTGTGCGGCATTGCGTCTTCGTTGATCAGAATGATTTCCACTGGCTTGCCCGCCTCGACCACGATCAGCGTCCGGTCGTAAAGCATTTGCTCGGAAATAGTGCGAATGGAAAAAACAGCGACCCCCAAGGCACGCAACTCTTTGCCCAACGCAGCCGCTTGCTCTGGCGGGAGCAAGGTGGTGAGGTCTGTGGCGAACTGAAAAGCGCGAACCACCGCAGCGTCGGTGCGTTGATCGACTGGAACGCTTTTCAGGTAAGTGACCAAGCTCGTAGTCAACGATTCCGCGTCGCCCTTTTGCCAGAATTTTCGAGGAAGCCTTTGAAGTCCTGCCACGGCGGCGGCGCGTTCGGTTCCTGCCTTCACCAAACCGGACAGCGTGGAAAACGTTTCTGTCTCGTGCCCGGGAATGACGGCGAGCGCCGCAATGGCCGCTCGTTGCACTTCGGCAGATTCCGAATGATGAACCAGCGGTTCCGCTCTTGCATAAAACGTGGCGCGCAAAACGGGATTGCGAATCAACTCGGTGGAGCGAAGGAGTTCCGCGAGTTGCGCCGGGTTCGTCTCCGCAGACTTCCAAATGGCCTCGTTCTCTCCGTCGGCTGTGACCAGCGCGGCATAGCCAATCTGGCGGGCGATGGACAGGCGCGACTCCCGGGTCTTTTTTTCCAAAGTGGATCGTTTGGTCGTCAGTTCGGCAGGTTTAAAGCCCAGCAAAATCGCGGAGAGATCGAGGAGTGCCGGACTGGACTCCTCGGCTTTCTTGTCCAACTCACCGACCGCGCCGATCAATTCCGTGAGCGGATCGGTGCCGCGCAGCTTGGCCAATTCCTGAATTGCTTCGACTCGATATTTTGACTCCAAACCTGCTCGTTGCAGGAGGGCGACGTAAACGAATTCGCTGCGCGGGGCGGCAATCAATTCTTTGTTGGAAAGTCGGGCAAGAACGTAGGCTGCCGCAGTGGCGTTTTTTGGAACGAAGAAAGTTTTTTGCGGCAAGTCCTCGGCCCGTGCGAAAACTGCCGCAAAAAATAATGTGCTGGAGACGATCGCTGAAAAGAAACGGACAGAGATCGTTTTCATTTCAGCATCGGTATTTACCGCGAACAGACTTGAGCTACGTTTACTTCAAATACTTGTCGAGCGCCTTCATCGTTTCATCAAGGCAGTATTTAATGTAGTAATCCGGCTTGTCAGGATTCGCCTCTTTTTCCAAAGCCGACAACGCCACTTCCGCAGCCTTGCTCGTCTTGAAAAAGCTGCACGCTCTCACCGCTTCGAGCCGCACACGCGGGCTTTCGTCTTTCACCTGAACTGCCAGCAAGCCAAGCGGATCGTTGACGCGATCGCGCCAGTAGCAGAGAACGCGGGTTGCAGCGGCGCGCGCATGAAAATTGGGTGAGCGCAGCATTTTTTTCAGCAACTCTTCATCGACGACATTGTGCCATTGATGAACCCAAAGCGCCTCCATCAGGTGATGCTCATAGGCCTTGTCGTTGGAATCGAGCGATGCCACCCAGGTTTTCGTTGCGGCAATGACTTTCGCGCTGTCGTGTTTACCTAATTCAATTTTTGCGCGGGTGCGGACATCATCCTCCGGCGTCTTGAGTGCCTCGAGTAATTTCTTGATCGGCTCGCCGTCAATCGGCACTGGCTTGAGCAAAGGACGTCCTTCGTAAGTGATTCGGTAAATGCGTCCGTGCGATTTGTCGCGGTTCGGATCGCGGATGTGATGTTGCATGTGCCCGATCAACTCCTTTGCCCAGTCGCAAAAATAGATCGAGCCGTCCGGCGCAACGCTGACGGCGGAGGGCCGGAAATTGGGAATCTTGTCGTTGTCGCCTTTGACCAGGTCTTCCAAGGTCTCACCCTTCAGGCCCGAGCCTGAGTCATTCATCTTCACGCGGAAAATTCCCTGGAACCCAATCACGTTGATGTTCAGGAAATTATTTTGAAATTCCTCCGGGAAAGCCCGGCTCGATAAAATGCCGGTACCCGGACATGGACGCGAAGGCCGTTTCCAGAACTCTTCCATGCCCGGATGTTTGGCTGGATATTCAATGAAGCCGCTGAACGCCGGGGCAAAATAATTCGCGTTGCCCGTGGCGTCGGTGATGATGTCCGTGCCCCAGTAATCGAACACGCGTCCGTGGGGATTCGCAAAACCGTAGGAGACGTAGCGCTCAAATTTGCCGGTGCGCGGCTCGAAGCGATAGATGCAGCCATCGTTGTTGCGAACGGGGCCTGTGGCTGTTTCAACCTGCGTGCGATGAAAAACGCCGTCGCTCAAATAAGTCGCGCCGCCCGGATCGAGCACCATCGCATTGGCCGTGTGATGTGAATCGGCGGAATCCATTCCCATGAGCACGCGCTCTTTCCAATCCGCTTTGCCATCGCCATCCGTATCGCGAACAAACCACAAGTCCGGCGCTTGCATCACGAGCACACCGTCTTTGTAAAATTGAAAACCAGTCGGGCAATTCAAGCCGTCGAGGAATGTGGTGACCTTGTCCGCTTTGCCATCGCCATTGGTGTCCTCGAAAACGAGAAGTTTATCGCTCACTGTGCTGGTCGGAGTGCGTTCGGGATAACTGGCCCATGACGCAACCCAAAGGCGTCCCTTGGTATCGAAGTTCATTTGCACGGGGCTGATCAGTTCGGGAAATTTTTCCTCGCTGGCAAATAAATTTACTTTGCAACCTTTGGCCACGGTCATGTGGCGAATCGCCTCTTCACCGCCGAGAAAAGGCTTCACATCTGGTTTGTTCGATTGGAATGTTTCCACGGGCGGCAAATTAGAATCGTCCACTTTCGCTTTTCCGCCCTTGGCCACGGCCCAAATAACCTTGTCGCGGTTCGCCGTTTTCACATCGCGCTGCGCCATTTCCTCCTGCATGACATCGAAGTTGGTAATCTTCGCCGAATCTTTTCCAGCCTTTGGGAACTCCAGTTTGGAACGACCTCCATAAACGTTGTAACCGTCCACGGTCCGATACCGCGCATGCCATTCTGAACTTTTATCCGCGATGGCCGAACGGAGTTTTTCGAGATTCTTCGTCGGAGGCTTTTCGTTGAATAATGTGCGAAAAATTTCGGTGGCGAGCGCCTGGTTTCCAGCTTCCGTGAGGTGCAGCGAATTCATCGTGAGCGACTCACCTTTTTTCGCAGCTTGCGCGTAAAGTTCCTGGGAAATTGTAAACAAATTTACCAGCAACACACCTTCAGCCTTGGCTACTTCAGCCATCGCGGCGGTGTAGTTCGCGATGTTTTCGTTGTTGGCTTTCGGGTCGGGATAGTTCGGGTCACGCAATTTTTCGTTGGCAATCGGCGAGAATAAAACAATACGGGGCGATCCGTTGCCGCTGTAGTTTTTGGTCTTGGTTTCCTTGAGGAATTTGCCCAGATCTTTTTTAAAACCTTCGAGGCCAGCGGCGCCTTTGAACGATTCGTTGAAACCGAAAAATGCGAAAATCACGTCGGCTTTAGTTTTGGTGAGCCATTCATCGGGACTGCCGAAATTTTCTGAGCGATGGCGAAAAACCACTTCATCGCCAGCGAAAGCGAGGTTGCGAAAAACCAGATTCTTGTCCGGGAACTTCGCGTAAATCAACGTCTCCAACCAATTGTCATGCTGCATCCGGTCGGCGAGCGTATTTCCGATGATCGAGATGTGTTCGTTCTTTTTAAGTTCGAAAGCTGCGCCGCGTTGCGGTGCAACAAGAAGGATGGATAAAAGGAAGCAAGGCAGCGCTAAAAGTAGTTTCATGGGGGTCAAAAGTCCGCAGAAAACAACGGAAGTTCAATCAAAAACTTGCGCTCCATTGCCAGGGGGTGTGATTAAAAGAGGGTGAAGGAACGGAGCGCGGACATTCCTGTCCGCCGGGGCTTGGCTAAAATATCAAGCACTCTGGGCGGAAGGACGCGCGGGCGGACAGGAATGTCCGCGCTCCGTCACCCACTTTTAATCACACCCTTGCCAGGCGGGCGCATCTCGGTTTCTTGCATGGGAGCCCTGCGGCGGCGGGATTGTCCCTCCGGTTTAGGAAGATGATTGCAAGAAATCGAGATGCGCCCACCGGCGGTCCGAAGAATTTATCCTGACTTGAAAAAATTGGTGACGGAAGATTGTGTAACACCTATCTCGGGATTAAAATTTTGTCGGCAAGAATGACTAAACCAGCGATGAACGCCGTTGACATCCCAGATTGCCTGGAAAGAACCCCGGCCAGATGAAAGGGCGTTTTTATTGGCTGACTCGGGATCTGCATCTCTACCTCGGGCTGTTCATCAGCCCATTCGTGCTCGTCTTTGCCATCAGCGTCTTTTTTCTCGTCCATTCCTGGATTCCGAAGTTCGCTCCTGAAACCGCCACCACCCGGGTCGTGTCCGCTCTGGTCCTGCCGGCAGAATTGCCGAAGCTTTCCGGCCGTCCGCTCATCGATGCGCTCAAACCAATCCTCGAAAAGATGAACGTTCCCGGTGAGATCGGGTTTGTCCGGCACATGGTCAAGGAAGAGACGTTGATCATCCCCGTCTTGATCCCCGGTCGCGCGACGACGGTGACCATCAGCCTCACCAATCGTGAAGCAATGATCGTGACCCGCGAAACCGGATTGGCCGACGCCCTGATCACCCTCCATAAATCTCCCGGCCAACACGGATCTGTTATCCGGATGAACTGGTTTTTCATGAAGGTGTGGCGCTGGTTCGCCGACGCCACCGTTTATCTCACTCTCTTCATCTCCGTCAGCGGCATCTATCTCTGGTATATGCTGAGGGCCGAACGCAGGATTGGCTTTATCCTTCTCATTGCGGGAACGTTGACATTTTTTGGAATCGCCTATGCCCTCAGCCACTGAACCCGAGGTCCCTGCCAAATCGAAAAACGGCGCGCGCTTATGGGCGGGCTTCGCGCGCTGGAATCGCAAGCTGCACTTCTACTCCGGCTTGTTCCTGATCTTCTTCCTGTGGCTCTTTGCCTTCACTGGACTGCTCCTCAATCATCCGGACTGGACGTTTCAGGAACACTGGAAAAACCGCCACGAGACCAATTACGAACGCGCGATCAAAGCGCCCTCCCCTGACGCCGCCGGCGACCTCGCGCAGGCCCAGGACGTCATGAGGCAACTTGGCATCGAGGGCGACATCCTCTGGACCACCACCCGAACCGACGCCGGCCAGATCGAATTCCAAGTCAGACGCCCCGGCCATTTCTTTTTTATCAAAGCCAATTGGACCCAGGGCAGCGCGACCGTGCGCCAGGCCGATGTGAACCTCTGGGGTGTTATGAAAGTCCTCCATGTCTTCTCAGGCAATATTGCCGATGACCCCCGCAATGGCCGTGATTGGACGCTGACTTACCTATGGGCTTATTCCATGGACGCAGTCGCGGCCGGTTTGATCTACATGGTCCTGAGCAGCGTGTATATGTGGCTTCAACTTCCTCAGAAACGCGTGCTGGGTGCGATTGCTCTTGCCTTGGGGTTGCTCAGTTGCGGTCTGTTTTGCCTGGGCCTCCGCTGGTTTTTCTGAAGGCGCTTTGGCCGAACGAGCCGAACGTCAGTCGAGTGCCTCGAGAGGAAATTGGCCTCGGCGAAAATGTTGGTCGCATTAAGCGTCATCTCCGGTGCCTTGAATCTATTGCCGCTGCCGCCGCATCTCGCCACTCTCTAGTCAACGCATTCGATGGCTACGCTCACTCTCAAGCAACGCACAAATGCGTGGCCGCCTATTACGAGAACCTCAAGCAGTTGGAAAAACCTGGGATGAGACACGAAGGCGCGGTCGGTTCCGCCTTCCAAGAACTGCTCAAAACCTGCGCCCGGCAATTCGATTGGAAACTTGTTCCCGAACATCTTGACGAATCGTTTTAGATGGAATGCAAACCGCTTTCGCATTGAGTCCCATTCATGGCTCGCGTAAAACTTTCGCCGTGCCGAACTCCGAACAACTTTCCTCTTTCGTAAACTGGTATCAGAAACACATCACCGGCGATGAAAAAGGTCAGGCGCAAATTTTTCTCGACCGACTCTTTCAAGGATTCGGTTTGCAAGGTTCTCTCGATGTCGGCGGCTCGCCGGAATTTCGCGTCCTGAAATCTGCCGAGGACGGCGGTGGAACTTCCTTCGCCGATTATGTCTGGAAACCCGCCGTGCTGATCGAAATGAAAAAGCGCGGCGAAAATCTCCAGAATGTTATCGCCATGCCTGAGCGGAATTAAGTAAATCCACTCCTATCAACCAATGGAAAATGAATTAAGCCAATTCGGGGAATATTTGCTCAATCCCGGCAGCGAGAACGCCAAGGATCATTTGGCATTTCCATTGTTCAAGAAACTTTTCGGGAACAAATTCAAAAAACAATCGGATGCCGAGGGTGCGGACATCTACGTCGAAGGAAAGCTTCTCGTTGAATTAAAGTCTGACGATTACCTCAAAGGCTTTTACCAGGCGCTTCATTACGCGAAAAAGGGACTGACGTTTTCCGCCATCTGTGTGGTTTCCAGCAAATTCGTGGCGGTCTGGAAGGTAAACAAAATCCCTGACCACGCGAAAAAATTATCAGCCGAATCCGATGCAACATCTGCTCCGAATGCCGTTGGCCTTCTCAACGCCAAGCACACCACCAAAGCGCAATTAAATGAAATCCTCAAATCAGCCGTGTTCAAACTGGACGCCGTTGATCTTGAAGGACTGTTCACCAAAAATTACGACGTCTCTTTGAATGAGTTCGTTCAAGTCCTGAAAAACCTCGACGCCGAACGCATCCAGATCAACACGCACAATTTCATCGCCCACATTGAGCAGCTTAAAAAGTTTTTTGCCGATCCGTTGGATGCGGTTCATTGCTTCTACGCCATTGTGGGTTTTTGGGATGTTACTTCAACGGTCGCCTCCGATGAATCCGGTAACCTTCGCGTGTTTGGAAAAAAAGGAACGCGATTCAGTGAAGAACTGGAAATCAAACCCAAGTTCCACGACGAATTTAAAAAATTCGTGGAGCAACGGTTCATCTTCACCAACGAAGGCTCCGGCTTGACGGTGGATTATTACTTCAGCCGCTTCGATGAAGTCATCACCATCATCAAGCCGGAATACGCCAAGCAACACGGCATTTTCTTCACGGACAATAACCTGAGCAAATTCGCGCTCTGGTTCGTTCACGAGTATTTCGAGAAAAGATTGAGCGACAAATATATCGTCCTCGATCCGGCGGGTGGTTCAGGAAATTTGGTCACGAGTTGGCGTGGACATCTTAAGCGGAAGATCATTTCCGAATTGCAACCCGACCTGCTCAAGACGATTGAGCGGCGTATGCGGCTTGACCCCGACCAGCTTGAAGGCGGCTTCACCATTATTCCCAAGACCAGCAAGAACGAAGGCTTGAACTTTCTCGATAAGTCGGCGGAGAAATATCTGAACTGCCTGATGAACGAATTGAAGGAACAAAACTTCAAGTTCGATAAGCCCATCGCCTTTCTGCTAAACCCACCTTACAAAACCACCGACGAAAATGAGGCAGTGCGGACAGCGGTTGATGCTGCTTACAAAATTGACCCTAGCATTCTTGAATTGACCGGCAACGACGCAGGCAAGGAGCGGTATCTGGCCTTCCTCGGACAAATCATCAACATCGCGCGTGTCCAAATGGGCGATAAACAATCCAGAGAATTGAGTTTCGAGAACGTCCCATTGCCGACGCCGCTCGACACTTCGAAAGTAGAAACACCGCTCATCCTCATTTTCACGCCCACATCATGGCTAATACCGAGGCCGACGTATGCTGATTTCAGAAAGAAATTCGACACCTATTTCAAATACGAAGCCGGTTTCATCGTACATGCTAAGGAATTTTTCAAGCTTCCAAGTGGAGGATTTCCAATCGCATTCACCATCTGGAGCTATCAGCACAACGAGAAGGGCAATAAGAACAAAGTTGTCTTGCGCGACTTGACGCATTTGCAGCATGGCGACTTGACGATTAACTGGAATCAAGGAGTGGGTAATTTAGAAACCGCACTGAAGACCATCATTAAGGGAACCAAAAATGTTTGCTTTGATAATTCGAGAGGAACCATCAAGGATAACATTCCAAAACTCCGTGACAAAACAGGTGTGCTTGTTCAGCAAACGAGGCTTAATTTTTATCGGAACAGAACCAAAGACGAGGCAGACGGCAAAATCGCCAGTGGGTTTCCCTTGCGAGACCAAAGACACACCATTTTAAAAGCAACCTATGGATATTCAGATGGAACCTTCGTTGGCCTGATGGATGACGCAACACCCGTTCGATTAAGAATTGATGCGCAAGGCAGATTTACGAACGCTCCCGACAGAGTTTGGTTTAGATTGGATACAGCGTTCCTTGACGCGAACAAGTCGCGTTGTATGAATTTACCGCCGGATCAAAAGGGATTTACCGCTTACGATCTACAGTCCGCAAAAATGTTTTTTGGTTGGTTCGGAATCTCAAAGGCATTGGCCGCCGAGTATCCAATTTGGGCAAATCAGATGGACATCTGGACGCCAAATATTCCTGCTGAAAAAGAAAAACATTTTTACGCGCTTTGTTACGCGTTCGCTTTGGCTTTCAACGGTTGCGTAGTGACAAAGTTTGAGAAAGACAATCCGGTGAAAGGCGCGCCCGAAGTGTTCGTGGACAATCCGCTTTGCCCAACGAACAAGGAATCGTTCTGGTCCACCACGCTTGATTCCGAAATCGCCGAAGGCTCCGTGTTGGCGGTCGAATTGGTGGCGCTCGTCAAACAACTCTACAAAACGTGGAACCAGAAATACTGCAAAGGCCAAATTCTCACGAGCGTCGGGTTGCACGACGAACCGTATTTCAAGTATTTCGACTACAAAGATTTCGTTACTCCGTCCTCCGGCCTCATCCAGATCCGCAAATATGCCGAGAGTCACAATGCGGAAGACTTGTTGGCAATCTTCGAGAAAATCGCGGGCAAGACCAAAGAAGTCCGCGAAGAAATCTACCGGCTACTCGTAGTCGAGTTCGCCTATTTTGAATGAGGGCTGCGTTCTCACCCGAATCCGTTTTCGACACCTTCCCGTGGCCGCAATTTGAAATGGGGAGCGCAACCGTCCCGGTTGCTGAATCCGGCGTCGCGCCGGATTCTCGTTCCACTAAAATTTCTCCCGCAAAAAAATCAGATGAACGAGGTTTTCAGCGCGACGCTGAAAACAGCGAGCGAGACGCCCGCGCTCCCCAAAACATCCTCGCAAAAATCGAAGCCGTCGCGGCAGCCGGGCGCGAAGTCCGCCGCGTGCGCGCCGAGGCGTTGTCGAAAATGAAAGGCGGCCTGCGCGCCCTCTATCGCACCCTCGAACTCCCCGGCGCAAATCCCTTGCGCGACGCCCACTCCGCCCTCGACACCGCCGTCCTGAACGCCTACGGCTTCAGCGCGAAAAAAAATTTACTCGCCCAACTCCTCGCCCTGAACCAACAGGTCGCCGCAAACATCGAAAACGGCGAACCCGTCACCACCCCCGGCGTTCCAAAAAATTATCTCACCGCAGAGAAATTAGTGACGGGGGATTGTATCCGGCCGGCCACTGCGAACCAAGTAAACGACCGCCTATCAATCCCTCTTGTTGTGAATGAAAAGAGACGACTCCCGTTCATCCTGGACAAAGCTTTCAAAGGAGAATTATGAACAAACCCTCAAGCACGCCGGGCATCTGCCGGATTGACCAGCCCGCCAAGCGTACTCGCGGATTCTTCGTCCGCATGCAGCGCAAAGGAAAAATCCATTCAGCATTTTTTCCTGATCTTGCGCATGGCGGTCGTAAGGCCGCGCTGGTCGCAGCCCAACAGCATTATCAGAAAATGCAGTTAAAACTGGGACCGCCACCACAGGCAAATCGTCGCGCCTGGGCGCAGATGCGGCGGCGCAAGAGTGCGTCTGGCATCATCGGCGTGCAGAAAGTGCTGCGATATTACAATGGGCGTATCTTGAAGTCGTGGGTGGCGACCTGGAGCCCGGAGCCTGGCGTCGTTCGTCGAATGATGTTTTCGGTTCGGAAATATGGGGCGAGAGACGCTAAACAACTGGCGATTTTCGCTCGCCGCGAAGGTGTTCTGAACATGAAATGAAGAAAAATCGGAACAGAAGAAATGTCCACGCACTGAAGCGCCTGCAAACCGAGACTGCTTTTAAAGGAGAGTTGTGAACCGCACTGACCTAGAAGCGGTTTCATAAGGTGGAGCGAGCGTCCTCGCGAGCCAAAATTCTCAAGTAAATGACGGCTCGCGAGGACGCTCGCCCACCAAACCGACTTATGAAACCGCTTCTAATTCAATCGGACTTGGTTCTGACCGGAAAAATTATCGAATGGGATTATCAAAAGGGCTTCGGCTTCTTGCGAGTCGGTCAACAGCGCGTTTTCCTGCACAAAAACAACTTTGGGGAGCGTCATAAGAAACCAGAGGTCGGAGACGCCATCCGCTTCGTCCTGGGCAAAGATGCCAAAGGCCGCGTTTGTGCCACGAACGCCGTCCATAAGAATGACGGTGGACGGATCACTCTGCTCAACCTGTTAGTGATTGCTGGTTTGTTGGTGTTGCCAGCGATTGCTTTGCAGCGGCGCGTGGCGGATCTCAGGTGGGCCAGCGCTTATCTACTCGTGTTCAGTGTGCTCACTTATTGGGCCTATGCGAGTGACAAACGATGGGCGCGCGAAAAGTCGAGGCGGATGCCTGAAGCACACCTGCATCTGCTTGAATTGCTGGGCGGTTGGCCGGGTGCATTCCTCGCGCAACGACGTTTCCGTCACAAATGTTCCAAAGGCAATTATCAATTTGGCTTCTGGTTGATCGTGCTTGGCTATCAGTTCGTCGCGTTCGATTCTCTCCACGATTGGCACCTTTCCCACGCTGCGCTCGACGGGATCAAAACGATTTCACAAAAATCCAATGGTAAGTGAATTGTCAGAAATTGAATGGAACATATCTACGCATCAAGATAGCTTGATTCTTTAATTTTTCAGGGCAGAATATTTCTGTTTAAAAGACTGGAATGATTACGCAATCAAATCGAATCGAGCGGCTGCAACAACTTTTGCGCGAACGAATTGTCATCATCGACGGGGCGATGGGCACCACCATTCAGCAGTACAAGCTGAGCGAAGAACAATTTCGCGGCGATCGTTTTGCGGATTGGAAAGGCAAGGACCTCAAGGGCAACAACGAACTGCTTAACCTGACCCAGCCGCAGATCATCCAGGAAATTCATTGGCGCTATTTTGAAGCGGGCGCGGATATCGCGGAAACCAATACGTTTAATGGGCAATTCATTTCGCTCGCGGATTACGGAATGGAATCGCTCGCCTACGAAATGTCATTCGCCGGCGCTCAGTGCGCGCGACGTGCGGCGGACGAAGTCATGGCCGCGCAACCCGGACGACACTGCTGGGTGGCTGGCGCAATTGGTCCCACGACGAAAACTTCGTCCATCTCGACCGATGTCAACGACGCCTCTTCCCGAGGAACGACGTGGGACGAACTGGTGCGTGCCTACAGCGAACAAACGCGCGCGCTGCTCGATGGCGGCTGCGATATTTTGCTGGTTGAAACGATTTTTGACACGCTCAACGCGAAGGCCGCGTTCGCCGCCATTCTCAACGTTTTCGATGAGCGCGGCCTGACTCCACTGCCGTTCGGCGCTGCTCCCGAGCCGGGCAAAGTCGTCGTGCCGTTAATGGCGTCGGTGACGTTTATTCAAAAGGAGGGCGATCGCGGTGTGACAGGCCAGACGGTTGAAGCGTTTTGGAATTCCATTTCGCACATTCCTTTGTTGAGCGTGGGAATGAATTGCGCTCTCGGCCCAAAAGAGTTGCGTCCGCGTGTCGAAGAACTTTCCAACATCGCGCCGATTTATCTCAGCGCCTATCCCAATGCCGGTTTGCCCAATCCATTGCTGCCCACCGGATTTCCGGAGACGCCGGAATCGCTTGCGCCGCAACTGCGCGAGTGGGCCGAAGCCGGTTTGTTGAACATCGTCGGCGGTTGTTGCGGCACGACGCCGGAGCACATTCAGAAAATCTCAGACGCGATGAAAGGAGTTGCGCCGCGCGTGGTTCCATCGGCCGAATCCTATTTGCGATTGAGCGGCACCGAAGCGCTCACGCTCACACCAGTGACCAACTTCATCAACATTGGCGAACGCACGAATGTCACCGGCTCGCCGAAGTTTTCGAAGTTGATCCTCGCGGGAAATTACGAGGAAGCCGTTCGCGTCGCGCGTCATCAGGTCGAAAATGGAGCGCAAGTCATCGACGTGAACATGGACGAAGGGATGCTCGATGGAGTTGCTGCCATGACGCGGTTTCTCAATTACATCATGACGGAGCCGGAGATCGCCAGGGTCCCGGTGATGATTGACTCATCCAAGTGGAGTGTGATCGAGGCGGGATTGAAATGCATTCAAGGCAAAGGGGTCGTGAATTCCATTTCGCTGAAGGAAGGCGAAGAAAAATTTCTCGATCAGGCCAGGCTGGTCCGTCGCTACGGTGCAGCGGTCGTGGTGATGGCTTTCGACGAGACCGGGCAGGCGGATTCGTTCGCGCGCAAGATCGAAGTTTGTCAGCGCGCTTATGATTTGTTGACGCAGCGGGTCGGGTTTCCGCCGCAGGATATTATTTTTGATCCCAACATTCTGACCGTCGCCACCGGGATGGATGAGCATAACAATTACGCGGTCGATTTCATCAATGCCACCCGTTGGATCAAGGCGAATCTGCCGCGCGCCAAAGTCAGCGGCGGCATCAGCAATATTTCTTTCAGCTTTCGCGGAAACAATGCCGTGCGTGAAGCGATGCACAGCGCGTTTCTTTATCACGCCATCAAGGCCGGGCTGGACATGGGCATTGTGAACGCCGGCATGCTCGAAGTTTACGAGGAGATTCCGAAAGATTTGCTGGAGTTGGTGGAGGACGTGTTGCTCAATCGCCGTGCGGATGCGACCGAACGGCTGATCAGGTTTGCCGAGTCAGTTAAGAAAAAAGACAAAGCCGAAGTGGTCGAAGATGAGTGGCGCAAAGGCACCGTCGAAGATCGACTCAGTCACGCACTGGTGAAAGGCATTGTTGATTTCATCGACGCCGATATAGAGGAAGCGCGCCAAAAGTACGAGAAGCCGCTGACGGTGATCGAAGGGCCGCTCATGGCGGGAATGAATGTTGTCGGCGATTTGTTCGGTGCGGGAAAAATGTTTTTGCCGCAAGTGGTGAAATCCGCTCGCGTCATGAAAAAAGCCGTCGCTTATCTTCTGCCGTTCATGGAAGAGGAAAAGAAACGCGCTCTGGCCGCCGGACAAACCGTTCGCGCCCAAGGCAAAATTCTCATGGCCACGGTCAAAGGCGATGTTCACGACATCGGCAAAAATATCGTTGGTGTGGTGCTCGGCTGTAATAACTACGAGGTGATTGATCTCGGCGTGATGGTGCCGTGCGAAAAAATTCTCCAGACCGCGCGCGAGTTGAATGTCGATGTGATCGGCTTGAGTGGTTTGATTACTCCATCGCTCGACGAAATGGCGCACGTTGCCAAAGAAATGGAGCGCCAGGGATTCAAAATCCCGTTGCTCATCGGTGGCGCGACCACGAGCAAAGCTCACACCGCCGTAAAAATTGCGCCGGGTTACGGCCAGGCGGTCGTGCATGTGCTCGATGCCTCGCGTGCGGTGCCCATCGTTGGCAGTTTGATCAGTGCCGAGCGCCGGCCGGCCTTCGTGCAAACGATCAAGTCAGAATACGAACGTCTGCGCGCACAGCATTCCGGGCAAAAAGCCAATTTGATCAGCATCGAAAAAGCACGCGAACATGCGACAAAGTTAAGCAGCGATGCGTTGCCGCAGCCGGAATTTACTGGCGTGCGCGTTTTGGATTCTGAGAAAAATCCAATCGCGTTGGCGGACCTCGTTCCGTTCATTGATTGGTCCCCGTTCTTCCACACCTGGGAATTGCGCGGGCGTTATCCTTCCATTTTGAACCACGAGAAATATGGGGCAGAGGCGACAAAACTTTTTGCCGACGCGCAACGATTGCTCGGCGAAATGGTCAGCCACAAACTGCTTCAACCGCGCGGCGTGTATGGTTTTTTTCCGGCCAACCGCGTCGGCGATGACGTGGAATTGTACACCGATGAATCGCGTAAAACGGTGCTCAAACGATTTCATTTCCTGCGCCAGCAGATTGAAAAACCCGATGGTCAGTCCAGCTATTGTCTGGCGGATTTTATCGCGCCGAAGTCGGCAACGACGCCGGATTACATCGGCGCTTTTGCAGTGACGAGCGGTCATGGACTGAAGAAGCTCGTCGAGAAATACCGGGCGGACCACGATGATTACAACGCGATCATGGCCGAAGCGTTGGCGGATCGCTTGGCGGAAGCGTTCGCGGAATTTTTGCACAAACGCGTGCGCAAAGAATGGGGTTACGGCGCGAGCGAAACTCTTTCCGTCGAAGAGATGATCGAAGAAAAATATCGCGGCATCCGGCCCGCCGCCGGTTATCCCGCTTGCCCCGATCACACCGAGAAACGCACTTTGTGGGAGCTGCTCGATCCTGTGAAAAATGCCGGCATCGAGATCACCGAAAGCTTTGCCATGTGGCCGGGCAGCAGTGTCAGCGGACTTTATTTCGCACATCCAGAATCAAAATATTTTGCCGTCGGCAAGCTGGGCCGCGACCAGATTCTCGATTACCACTTGCGCAAAGGAATGACGTTGCAAGAAGTTGAGCGCTGGCTTGGAACTTATTTGAATTACGAGCCAGAGCCTGCGAAAACGGTCGCTGCGCCTGCGCCGATCGGCTGTTCTTGCGGTCACGCGCATTGATTTTGCATGAAAAACTTTCTCCAACTCGCGTGCTGGGCGATCCTGGCGTTCAGCGCGAGTGCCGCTGAAACAAACAAAGCCGAGACCGGTAAATTAATTGTCGCGGTGGCCGAAGCAGGCGGTGAGCTGAAAGATATTCCTTTCGCCGATGTCGTCAAAGCGACGACGGGTAAACGCATTTTACCGTTCGACCAAAAGAACGACGCCGATCGAGAATTGCTCGCAAAAATTGGTTTGGCTCTCGACGAGGTCATCATTCGGATGAACGCGACCAACAGCGTTGCGCAAAAACAGAGGCGCATCAATGAAGTCAGCAGCCATTTCGAAGACGAGATGAAACGCGTGTTGAATGACGTGCCGGAGTTCTCGTGCGATTTTCCGCATCTCGCCTCTGGAAAAATTCAGCGGTCCGGTTATCCCGATCTCCGTTTGGTGGAAAAAAAAAGCGGGCGGGTGATTTATCTCGATCCCAAACTTTACGAAGAGGGGAGCCGCAACAGCAGTTTTCGCACGTTTTATTTCGAGCCGAAAAAGGAGACGAACAAAATTCTGGATGACGCGCATCATCTCATCGTCGGCTTTGCGCATGACGGACGCAAAAGCGGCCAATGGAAATTTCTCAGTTGGGAGCTGGTCGATTTATCGCAATTCAAAGTGCGGCTGAAAGCTGAATTCCAAGGCAGCAATCACGATCTTTATCAGGATGCTGCTACGGTTGGGCGCAGTCGGAAATAAATCTTCGCCTCACAGCCGCGAAATTTTTTGAACGAGTGAACTGGTCGATTTCCCCGGAACGATGGGAAGAATCACTATTTTTCCCCCTGCTTTTTCCACAATCCCCCGCTCCTCAGGGTTGAGCGTTTCCAGAGTGTAATCGCCTCCTTTGACGTAAATATCCGGTTCAGCCGCGCTCAAAAAACTACTGGCGGCCTTCTCCGGAAAAATGCAAACGGCGTTCACCATTTCCAATGCGGCCAGCACGGCCGCACGATCTGTTTCGCTGTTGAGCGGTCTGCCTTCGCCCTTGAGTTGCCGCACCCCTTCGTCGCCGTTGAGGCCGACGAGTAAGGCGTCTCCGAGCCTGCGCGCTGCATCGAGATAAGTCACGTGCCCGAGATGCAGCAGATCAAAACAACCATTGGTCACGACCAATTTTTTGCCGGAGTTGCGGAGTTGATTGCGCCAGTTTCGCAACGCATCCGCGTTTAGAATTTTGTCCCTGAAATTCATTGGCGACATTGCGGCACAAATGCGGGACACAAACAATTTATTTTTGTTTGGTGGCGGGGCTGTGGGCTTGTGTTTTTGTTCTCAAATCATAATGTGAAGGTATGAAGAGTGATGTGTTGCCGGTTGAAATACGCGGCATTCTGCCAGCCAACAGCGGCTGTGCGATTTTTGTCGGCAACGATGAAAAGGTTTTCGTCATTCAAGTGGAGCACAACATGGGCGCAGTCATCGGAATGTTCCTGCGCGATACTCCCAAAGAGCGGCCGCTGACGCATGATTTGATCGGGAGCGTTTTCAAAGGTTTCAACATTACTGTTGAGCGCGTCATCATCACGGAGATGAAAAACTCCACTTATTTTGCGCGGCTTATTTTGCAACAGGAAAACGAACTCGGACGCAAAATTGTCGAGATCGACGCTCGCCCCAGCGATTGCCTGGCTCTGGCCGCCGCCCAGAAACGTCCTATATTTGTCCGCACCGCGCTTTTCGAACAGGTCGAGGACATGACCGAAGTTCTCGAACGGATTAACGAGAACGGTGGCGAAACCGAATAACATGCCTGCCGCTGCGCCTGCCAAATCGCTGCTCCTCATTTGCGGTGACGATGAATTCGCCGTCAAAGGTCGCGCCAAACAAATCTACCAGGAGTGGTGCGCCGAACTGGGCGGGATGGATCACGAAATCATCGATGCGAGCGTCAGCAACAGCGGCGAAGCGTTGAGAGTTTTGGCCAAACTTCGGGAGGCGTTGCAAACCCTCCCGTTCTTTGGCGGTGCAAAAGTGGTCTGGCTGCAGAATTGTAATTTCCTCGGTGAAGAACGAACCGCCAGCGCACAAGCCGTGACCGAAACGCTCGGAGAGATTTCCCAGGAATTGAAGAGTTTCGACTGGCAGAATGTGCGTTTGTTGATCAGCGCGGGCAAGGTGGACAAACGAAAAGTTTTTTACAAAACGATTGATAAAGTCGGTGCGGTCGAGGCCTTCGCTGGCTGGTCGATGGAGGACAAGGATTGGGCCGCCCAGGCTGAGATGTATGCGCGACGATCTTTGCGCGAGTTGAAAAAGGAGATCAATGAGGAGGCGTTGTCTGAACTGGTGGTTAACGTCGGGCCGAACATACGCCTGCTCAGTAACGAAATAGAAAAGCTCAGTTTGTATGTGGGCGAGCGAAAACAGATCAACGAGGACGATGTTTCCACGATTGTGACGCGCAACAAACAGGCGCGGGCATTTGCATTAGGCGACGCCCTCGGCGAACGTAATTTGCCTCAGCTCTTGAGCTGTCTTGACGAAGAGATGTGGGAAATGAAATTCGACAAACAGAAATCCGAGATCGGCATGCTTTACGGACTGATCACGAAAATTCGTGTTTTGATTTTTCTCAAGGAGATGTTGAGCGCAGGCTGGCTGAAATTGGGCAACGACTATTCCCGGTTCAAGGCGCAGATCGAGAAAGTTCCGGCGGACGCGCTGCCCGAAGATAAACGTTTTAACCCGCTCGCGATGAACCCTTACGTTTTATTCAAGGCCCTGGGGCAGGCGCGCAATTACACTTCAGCCGAGCTGGTTCGCGCGATGGACCTATTGTTGCAGTGTAATCGGCAGCTTGTTTCGAGTAAACTGGACGAATCGCTGGTTCTGCAACAGGCGCTGGTGCGGATCGTCAGCCATCCGAACAGCCCGGCGAAAGCGATGAACTAATTTGCGGCGAGCACTTTGCTCAAAACTATTTTGAACCGATAATACTTGTATGGAGTCAGCCAGTAAAACCGCCAGCACGTTGACCGTGGCGATTCTTGATCAGTCGGTCTGGATAAGGATTTCCGGGCGCGCGACTTTCACATCGAGCCTCGATTTGAAAAATTTGGTGACCGAACTCTGGCAGCGCGGCTACCGGCGTTTCGTGCTCGATCTCTGCGAATGCATCATTATGGACAGCACATTTCTGGGCGTGCTGGCCGGAATCGGATTGAAGTTCGCCGAGTCGAATGAGGGCGGTGCAAAATGTTTGGTGGAAATTGCCAGTCCCAATGAGCGCATCTCGGATATTCTGGAAAATCTAGGAGTGTCGCACCTTTTCACCGTGATTCAGGCGAGCAATCCAGGTGCAGAAAACTTTGAGCCGCTCACTCGCGATGGAGAAGCCGCTTCCCGCGTGGAAGTCACGCGCAACTGCCTCGAAGCTCACAAAATTTTGATGAATCTCAATCCGGCGAACGTGGGCAAATTCAAAGACGTTGCCCAATTTCTCGCGGAGGATTTAAAAAAACTCGAACAGGCGAAACAGGCGCAATCGTAAGTTATCGCGCAACTTCTTGGCCGCATTCGCATGTTAAATCTTTCCACGCTTAACCCACAGCAGCGACTGGCCGTCGAAACGATCGAAGGTCCCGTTCTGATTTTGGCCGGGGCTGGAACCGGAAAAACCCGCGTCATCACTTTTCGCATCGCTTACATGATCGAGAAGGGAATCGCGCCCGGAAATATTCTTGGCGTCACGTTCACCAACAAAGCCGCCCGCGAAATGCAGGAACGTGTGAGCAAACTCATTCCAAAAACGCGGAACGCGGAACGCGGAACGCGGAATGAAGATACCCGCCCCACCGTTTGCACCTTCCATTCGCTCTGCGTTCGCATTTTACGGCAGCACATTGAGCGGCTCGGTTACAAACGTAATTTCGTCATCTACGACGAATCGGAACAACTCAGTGCCGTAAAAAAAATCCTCAGTCACTTTTCCGCCAAGGGAGAGAAGACCGATGCCGCCGCCGTTTTGAGTATGCTGAGCCGGTTTAAAAACGGCGGTGCCCGGGCCGCCGCTTTTGCCGAGCCGAGTGTCGCGGCGCTGGCGCAACATGTTCAGTTGAAATACGAATCGGCTCTGCGCGCCTGCAATGCGGTCGATTTCGATGACTTGATTTTGCTCACGTTAAAACTTTTCAACGAGCATCCGGAAACGTTGGAAGCCTGCCGCGCCAAGTATCGCTACGTCATGGTGGACGAATATCAGGACACGAACGCGTCGCAGTTTCAGCTCATGCATCTCCTCACCAGGGAGCATAAAAATTTCTGTGTCGTCGGTGATGATGACCAAAGTATTTACGGCTGGCGCGGAGCGGAAATTGCCAACCTGCTCGAATTGGAAAAATATTTTCCAACCGTCAAAGTGGTCAAGCTGGAACAAAACTATCGTTCCACCACGACGATTCTTGCTGCGGCCAATGCGGTGATTAAAAACAACACGCGCCGTCGTGGAAAACAGCTTTGGTCGCAGAAAGGGGCGGGCGAGAAAATTATACTCCACACGTTTGCCGATGATGAAACGGAGGCCCGCACCGTTGTAGAGCAAATTGAATACGCGCGTTTTGCGCATAAAATTCCGTGGGTTGACCAGGCCATTCTTTTTCGCACGAATATTCAGTCGCGTGTTCTGGAAACGGCGTTGCGGAAAGCGACCGTTCGTTATCATCTGATCGGCGGGCAAAGTTATTTTGATCGACGCGAAATCAAAGACTTCCTCGCGTATCTGAAGACATTTCTCAATCCAGAGGATGACGTGAGCCTGTTGCGGATCGCCAATGTTCCGGCGCGTGGCTTAAGCGATGTCACGATGGAACGTTTGCTCGCCGCCAGCCAGGAGCGCCATTGCTCGGTATTCGCAGCGATGCGCCACACCGATGTGCAAGCGTCGTTTCAAACCAAGACGCGGGAGAGCATTTTGGAATTTTTGGAATTGATCGAAACGACACGCGCCCGATTGGCAGAAACCGCCTCACTCCGGCAATGGGCGGAAAAAATCCTCGATGACACCGGTTACCTGAACGAATTGCGTCGCTCGGAAAAAAATGTCGAAACAGCGGAGAATCGCGTGCGCAATTTGAAAGATATGGTCGCGACGCTCGAAAGCAGCGAAAGCAGCGCAAAGAGTCCGCCGGAACAGCTCGAAAGTTTTTTGGAAGACATCATGCTCGACAGCGATCGCAAAGAGGAAAAGGAAAATCAAGGCGACGCGGTTACGCTGATTACGATGCACAGTTGCAAGGGCTTGGAATTTCCCCACGTCTATATCGTTGGACTAGAGGACGGACTTCTGCCGCATTCCCGATCAAAAGTCGAAGGGACGATGGACGAAGAGCGGCGTCTTTTTTACGTGGCCATTACTCGCGCGATGACGACGTTGACCATCAGCCATTGCGGCGGGCGGAAAAAATATGGCCAGATGATGCCGTGTCATCCATCGCCATTTCTCAAAGAACTTCCGATGGAACTTGTGGAATTGGCGGATGAAAAATCCAAGAAGGCCGTGGCTCCTGCTGCTGGGAAAAACTTCTTTGCCGCGATGCGCGCCGCTGCTGGTATCAACGAGTAAGTTCCTGGACACCTTCGAAATTTTTCGGAACCTCCGGACGTGCGCGAAACCGCAGATCGCCTTCGAATAAAACTTTTTTCTTCTCCACGGTGAATTGCGTTTTCCCAGCAAAAGCCATCGCTTCCAACGTCTCCCAGCCGTTCAAATTGTGGGCGGCAAAGTTGTGCCGGTAAAAATGGTGTGAGTCGTGCGACAGCGCCTCCGGCAGAATCTTGGTGTCCAAATAAAATGTCAGCTTCGGCAAAATAAAATCCCAATCACGGTCGTTGTAGAGCGCGTGTTTCAGGAATTGTTTCTTCCGAATTCGTTGAGCCGTTGCTTCATCTTCGATTTTGTAAAGCGGATCGAGCGGATCTTCGGCGCTGTGCAGGAGAATGAACGGCGCGAGAAACGTGACGCAAATTAAAGTTTGATTGGTGAGCGCAGTCACAGCATCCAGAAGGGTGGGGGAATCATTGGTGAGCCTGGTGTTGCCACGATTAAAAAAATAAAATTCGTCAGTCGCACCCGGCATAAAAATGAGCGCCTTGACCGTGTCATTTTCCTGAAACGCCTCCAGCATAACTGTGACGGCGTTCGTCTTATTCAGATCTGCAACAGTCGTTCGCAAAGGCATCTTGGACAACGCTTCCTGCCAGCGTTCCACCGCAAAAAGAGTGCAGTGAACCATTGAAAGTATGCAGATGAGAACGGCTTTCATGCGCTAAAAAGAAAGCTGCACGACCCGCTCTTGAATCTGCTCCGACCAACGAGCGATGTAGCTGAACACGCGATAGATTTGCTCAAGCCGCTCCAGTGGCAGTGCAGCGGATCGATCTAACGATCCAATTTGCGGCGCATTTTTCCAAATTAAATTCATCGCCTGCAGCTCTGTGGAAAGTTCTTCACGTTTCGTATTAATCTTTTTCTGAAGCGCATTGAGTTGATCGGACCATTCCTGTCCACGCTCGAATAGTTGCACTTTCAGCAAGGGTGAAGTGACCGTCGCTTTTTCGGCGAGAAATAGATCAACCTCGCGGCAGGTTTGGCCAACTTCGACGAACAAGTCCATCGTGCCCGGCGGAATTTTTTGGATGTCGTCCGGTTTGTCACCGAGTTCCAATTCGAGGAGATGAAGCAACCGTTCTTTCGGTTCACGAAGACGATTGTAAGCGGCGTTGAGTTCGGCGTAGCGTTGGTTGGCGGAAAGTTTTTCCGCGGCGGTTCCGCCGTGAACGCGGTCAGGATGAAATGGCGCGGAGAGTGGAAAGAATTTTTGCTTCAACGAATCTGGATCAATCCACGGAAGGCGTGGTTCGTTAAGGAGGAGGAAATTGTCAGTCACGAGAATGAAAATTGAGAATTGAAAATTTGGAATTGCAAATTGAAGAAACCCGGGCGGCGCTCAATGGAAATTTTTTCAATGCTCAATTTCAATTCGCATCATGCGCTAAAACTTTCGCCACAGGAACAACTGCTGGCCGCGTTTGGATTTTTCACTTTGAAACCGCCGTCGGTCAACGCATCGACGTAATCAAGTTCGCTGCCGGTCACGTAAAGCGCGCTCTTGGGATCGACCACGACTTTGATGCCACTACTCTCGACGAGGATGTCGCGATTGGCCGGGGCGTCCTGCAAATCCATTTTGTATTGCAGTCCAGAACAGCCGCCACCCATCACCGCGACGCGCAACACGCCTTGAGGTCGGCCTTGTTTGGTCAACAGTGACGTGACTTTTTCTGCCGCGCTGGGCGAAACTTTGATGAGCCGCTCGTCGCCTTTGCGAAAGGCGGGAGTCGGAGCCGGTTGGCTGGTCGAGCCTGCAATCATTGAGGGAAATTACTGGCGTTCGCCTAGAGCGTCAACTTATGCCTCAGCGTAGCGGCGTCTCGGGAGAGCGCCGCATTGAATATCAAAAACTCGGCGCTCTGCCGAGACGCCGCTACGTGGAAAATTACTTTTTGATCTCGCGATTGGCTTCGCCTTTTTCGGTCTGCTTTTTGCGGAAGCCAACGTATGCGGCGCGATGTTCGGGATATTTATTTCCGAGCATGGCGACGGCGAGCAAAGCGGCGTTAATTGCGCCCGGTTTTCCAATGGCCAAAGTTCCCACGGGAATTCCGCCGGGCATTTGCACCATCGAAAGAAGCGAATCCATTCCGTGCAAAGATTTGGATTCAATCGGCACACCTAAAACAGGGATCTCAGTTTTTGCGGCGGTGACGCCAGCGAGATGCGCCGCGCCGCCTGCTGCGGCAATGATTACTTCCAATCCGCGCGAAACGGCGGTGGAAGCATATTCAAAAAGCAGATCCGGCGTGCGATGCGCGGAAATGACCTGGACTTCATGCGGCACGTTCAATTCTGTGAGTTGCGCAGCGGCATGTTGCATGGTGTCCCAATCGGATTGACTGCCCATGATAATTCCAACCAGCGGTTTTTGATTTGATGTTGAAGCCATAAATTTGTGAATGTTTTACAATGTGAAAAAAATTCGTCGAGTTTTACTTCGCTGCTTTGTCCAACGCATCCAAGATTGTTTGCGGCGAGAAAAGGCCGGTCAAAGCAGTCACCTCCAAATTCGGATTTTTAGGATAAACCAATACCAGCGGAACGCCGCCTTGCCCATAACGTTGCAACTCGGCGGCAATTCGGGGGTCTTGGTCGGTGAAGTCGGCGAGAAATGCGACCGCGCCAATTTCCTTGAGCTTGGCGCGCGTCCTGGGAATTTCCAGGCTCACAGCTTTATTCACCTGGCAGTTTACACAATTGTCTGCCGTGAAATCGACAAGTAATGGATGTCCTTCGCTTCGAGCTGTTGCAACTGCTTCTGGACTCCATCGCTGCCAGTTAATTCCGTCAGGAGATTCTTTTAACGAATTATTCTCTGTGAAAGTTTGTGCGGGCGAACGCCAATGCAATTTTTTTTCCAATGCAAAAACATAACCAAAGGCAAATAGCAAAATCGCGATAGTAACGGCTAAACCCTTTCGTTTGCGGCCGCGTTGGACAAATTCTCCCCAGACCCATGCTGCTGCCGAAAGAATTACCAGAAATAACCCGAGCCAGAGCACCCCCGATTTTCCGAAACGCGGCGCGGTGAACCAGAAAATCCAAACGGCTGTCGCGAGCATTGGAAAACCGACAGCAATTTTAAATTTTTCCATCCATGCGCCAGGCTTTGGTAGAATTTTCAACCAATTGGGTTTCAAACATAAAATCACGAAAGGTGCGGCGAATCCCAAACCGATAGCGAAAAACATCAACAGGATAATTGCTGGCGACTGTTTGAAGGCGAACCCGATGGCTCCCGCTAAGATCGGAGCGGTGCAAGACGTCGCGAGTACGGTTGCCAAAGCGCCATTGAGAAATGCGCCGGAGAAACCCTCTTTCGCGGTTAGATTCCCTGCCGCACCCATCACGCTGCCGCTTAAAGTAACTTCGAAAAGCCCAAAGAGATTGAGCGCGACTAAGGTCATCAGCACGGTGAGCAATACGCGAAAAGTTTGGTTTTGGAGAACCATGTTCCAACTCGGCAACCCACCAGCTTTTTTAACACCAATGACCAGCGCAGCCAGAACCAAGAAGGATACGAGAACCCCAATCCCGTAAACCAAACCGAGCATTTTGCCTCGCGCCGGGGATTCTTTGCTTTGATTGACGAAACTTAGAACTTTCAAGGCGATCACTGGTAAGACGCAGGGCATGAAATTAAGAATAAATCCGCCGAGAAATGCGGAGAGCAGGTTGATCCAAAGAGATTCTTTTTTTGCGCTGACTTCGGCATCTTTGCCAGCGTTGGAAAATGATGGCTTCAACGAAACTTCGTAACCGGCGACCGGTTTGTCATTTTGCAATTGAACCAGCACGCCCGCAATTTCCTTGGGCCAATCGGCGCCAGTCTTCTTAATCTGCTTGCGCAAGATCAAACCGTTTTCAGAAGTCACCGTGTCCGTTCCGCCTTGAAGGTCGGCCGCTTCATCTTTGTAAGGGAAGAAGTCCCACATTTTGCCTGCGGTTTTTGGAAGCTGGAGCAGGAGCGAAGCGGAATCCGCGTCCAACCGTTCCAACGACGAAGTTAGAGTGAAATTCAAATTGGTTTGCGGTAATTTCTTTTGCGCCTCTTGGATTAGATCGAGATGGGAGGACGCTTTGAAATCCGTTCCGAGAGTCAGGTTCGCGCTGACATTCGCACTGCCCAAAACGCAAATCTTTTCACATTCCTGCCACGAAACTTTGGCGCTGATTTTTTTTTCACCCGACGAAATGTTGGAGCCGATTTTCAACGGGACGAGCAAGACCGCTTCCTCGTCGAAAACATAGGTGATGAATTTTGAGTCTCCTGCGGCGATGACATCTTTGCGCGGAATCGGCCATTGAATTTCTCCTGCTGAAATTCCTTCGGGCAAAGTCCATTCGATTTCCGTGGGAGAACCGGAGTCGCCGGGATTTTTCCAATAGGTGTGCCAGCCCGGGGGCATTTTCATTTGAACCGCAGCGAGAATGGTTTCGCCGGGCTGGGCCGATTCAGCGGACAAAACCAGACGCACTTTGGTTTGCGCGCCAAAAGTGGTCGCCGAAAACAGACAGCAGATCAGAAAAGCAATTCGAACCCCAAGTTTCATAAAGGTATAGATGCCTGAACTGGGAATTTATTAGAAACTAAATCGCGTTTTGTGATTCGCGTGACGACTCTTTGTTTGGAGTTCCGCCTTTAGGCGGTCATGATTTTGCATCGTTCGCGTCGAACCGCCTAAAGGCGGAACTCTAAACGGGGCTGGCATTCAGATGCGTCTTTTCTAAACTGCGCGCCCAATGGCAACTGCTGAAAAATCTTCTTTCCGCTGGATGTGCACCGGCAATCAGGCCCTGGCGGAAATGCTCGAAGCGATTAGCGCCGCGAAAATTTCGGTGCGTCTGGAGATGTATATTTTCACCGCCGATCCCATTGGTCTAAAATTTCGGGAGGCTCTCGTTGATGCGTGCAAGCGCGGAGTGCGCGTCCAGGTTTTGGTGGATGCTGCTGGTTCGGTGACACTCGCGGAAGATTTTTGGGCTGTTTTTCAAAAGAGCGGTGGAAAATTCCGTTGGTTTAATCGGCTTACGCTGCATCACTTCGGTTTGCGCGATCACCGCAAAAGTCTGGTGTGTGACGATACGACGGCGTTTGTCGGTGGATTCAACATTGCGAAAGAATACGAAGGCGATGGTGTATCGAAAGGTTGGCGCGATCTCGGTTTAAAAATCTGTGGCCCTCTTGCTCACCATCTTGGCGTGGCGTTCGACCAGATGTTTGCGCTGGCGGAACGCAAACATAAACTGTTCGCCCGTCTGCGAAAGTCGCGTCAGGACAAACTGGTAAAGATTCCCGATGCCGAACTTTTGCTCAGCGCGCCAGGGCGAAAAATCAATCCGCTGAAACGCGCGTTGTATCACGATTTGAAACGGGCTCGAAGCGTGCAAATCATTTGCGCTTACTTTTTGCCAACGTGGAGAATCCGCCGCGAGTTGCGCCGCATCGCAAGGCGTGGCGGCAAAGTACAATTGATTTTGCCGGGAAAATCCGATGTCGCCTTGTCGATGATGGCGGCGCGTAGTTTGTATCGCCGCATGTTGCGGGCGGGCATCGAGGTTTACGAATATCAACCGCAGATTCTGCACGCGAAAATGTTTGTCATCGACGATGTGGTTTACGCTGGGTCCGCCAATCTCGACACGCGCAGTTTGCATTTGAATTACGAATTGCTCGTGCGTTTGGAGCAGCCGGAAATGGTGGACGAAGCGCGCGAAATTTTTGCGAAAGATTTGCCGCACTGCCGGAAAATCGAATTGGAAAGCTGGCGCAAGGAACGGAATTTCTGGGAGCGATTGAAAGGTCGTTGGGCGTATTTTATTTTGGCGCGGCTTGATCCGTATATTTCAAGGCGGCAGTGGAAGTTGATGCGGTGAAGGGGCGAGGCACTCCGTTCATTGCGAATCGCTGCTTGCCGGGAAAATCCCCGGCAACTAAATTCCGTCCATGACCATGCGGCAATTTTATGACTGGCAAACGGCGGGCGGCGGTGGCGATGTTTCGCTGCTCGTCCAGACGCTGGAGCGCCCTGAAATTCCTTGGTGCATGATTGGCGGGTTGGCCGTCAATCATTGGGCGAAGGAGCCGATGGCGACAGCGGATGTGGATGTGGTGATTGCGGCTGAACGGATTGACGAATCGGTGAAGGCATTGCGCGCCGTGGGATTCACTGCCAAAAAATTTAAGTGGTCAATCAACCTCAAAGGCCGCTCGAAAGTCTCCGTGCAAATCAGCACCGAGGAAGTTTATCGCGAATTTCCAAAACGCTCTGTTCCGGCGGATATCCACGGCATTCTGATGCGCGTGGCGAGTTTGAACGATACGTTGCGTGGAAAAATTCTGGCATGGCAAGATACCGAACGCCGCGCCAGCAAACGGCAGAAAGACTTGCTCGATATCATGCGACTTGTTGAGGCGCATCCGAAACTTCGCAAACTGCTTCCCGCTGATCTGGCCAAGAAAATCAAAGAGTAATTTCTGAACCACACAACTAAAACGTGTAACTGAAGCGCGCGAAAAATTTGCCCCACTGCCGGAAAATCGAATTGGAGAGATGGCGCAAAGAACGAAATTTCTGGAGCCGATTGAAAGGGCGCTGGGCGTATTTTATTTTGGCGCGGCTTGATCCGTATATTTCAAGGCGGCAGTGGAAGTTGATGCGGTGGCGGCAATTGATGAGGTGACGGCAATAAATAGCGGATTGGAAAATAAATTATCTTTAATTGCGAAGACTTGTGGAAGGTCGTTTCAACGCTCGCCAGTCATTGACTGACCGATAAATAGATCGGCCAATACTGGAGTACCAACCAAGAACCCACACCAAAATGAACGCGCAAATCATCCATTTTTTGATTCTGTGTGCTGCCTTCAATTGATTGCTGAATTGCCAGGCACCAAATGAAAGTCCTATCAAAGGAGTCAGCAAAAGTCTAGCACCGCTGTACACGAGACTAAATTGCCAAACTGCTTCTGAAACAGCGGTATGGTGACCGTGGCTTGTCAACACGAAGCCATCTCTGGAAGGCAAAGTACCCAAAGCGTCGCCGCCGAAATATATGCTGATACCGAAAAACAAGAGCCAGTTCAGAGATGAAGCTAAAAACAAGGTGTTCAGGATCGGCGATTTCTTCAAAAGGGTTTCATGAGAAGGTTGTGGAGCGAGTATGGGTTGCGGCAAAGGAGCGGCATTTACAGACGGTGTCTTCCGTCCAATTTGGAGCAAAGAATCGATAGCGACGCTAACACTGGTGAACAGCAATAGAAGTAGAAATAGGCCGATTAACGAAAACGGCACCAAAACCAGAAAAAGGAAAACTTGTTCTTTATCTGCGGAGCGGATCAAACATCCGGCGACTGCAAGATTCCAGACGACGGATACGAAACACCACGCGACCATCGCCAACCAGCCGATGATGCGACGCAACCAAGGCTCGTGGGGGTGACTTTTCCTCGCTGGTTTTGCGATTGCGCGGAATAAATCGGACGGTTGCCAAAACTCCAAAAGCGATGCATGCGGTCGTTACGATTGTGTTTGTTAAAGCTGCGCCAGCACCGGACTCAAATAGCCGCTGACCGGCAACGCTGGCCACTAAAATCCAACCGAGGGTCCATACCATGGCCGCAGCGACTCCGGCATATCGCGAAACTGAGAACGTTGGACTCAAGGGAAACTTGTTACACGAGCAATCAGAAATTTCATATCGCAAAATTGTGATTTAGCATTCTCATTTCGCCAGCGCCACGAGATACCGTTGCAGCCGTGAAATTTCTTCGCGCGCTTCGAGTTGCGTGTAGATCTGGTGAAGGTTGGCGCAGATGCGGAGCAAAATCCGGCGCGCAGTCACCGGCGCAAGATGGCCTTCCTGCAAACTATGATTGGTGTGGAGCAGATATTTTATGCAATCCGCTTTTGACAGAAGTTTCCCGCGATTGAACGGATCGACGTAAAGTTCGCTCTTGGAATTTTGAAAGCGGCAGAGGAAGTGGCCGGGCAAACCGATGCCAACCATCGGAAGTTTCAAGCGGCGCGCGACGAAAAGATAAATGAGCGAAAGGCTGATTGGGTTTCCGGTGCGCCGATCTAAAACACAATTGAGGTAACTGTTTTCCGGGTCGTAATAATCTTCCTCGTTGCCGGAAAAACCGAGTTGTCCGAAAAGATAGTCGTTGATCAGTGCGAGTTTTTGTTCTGCGGTTGCGTTCCAATCCATTTGTGTCCGCAGATCCGCAGCGAAACTGTCGAGCAAAGCCACGTAGGCAGAACGATTGATTCCCGGAAATTGAGTTTGGGCTAACAGCAGGGTCGCTTCTTCGGCGTCGAAATCTTCACCTTGATTCAGGCAGAAAGCGAGAAAGCAGGTGTCGGCGCTTTGTCGGCCAAAATGATCAACGATCTCCCCGGCGCGTCGTCGCAAGACGGGATCGCTGCTGAGAAGATACGGTCGCAACCATTGGTCCGCTGCGAGGCCGTAGGAAAGAAGTTTTCCGCGCACGGTTTGGTAGATGGCCAGGTCATCATCCGCCAGCAAACTGATCAACGCAGTTCGTTCCTTTTCGCTCAGCGGTTTTTCAATTTTTGCGAGTGGAAACTTCATACATCCTGCCAACTGAATTTCGCAGAAACCGGAACAATTTCAACCGGACTACCGATGCTGAAATTACTCTTCTGCGCGAATATTTTCTCGGTTGCTCAAACCGGGACCGACCTCATCGAAGGTCGTTTTGATCAAGTTGCGCTGTTGCTCCCGCAATTCACGGCGGAGCAGCATGATATCAACCAGGGCGATGATCGCGGCAAGGCCCGTGAGCAAAAAACAGACGAGCCAATAAATGGCCAAAGCGGTTCCGCTCAACCGATGAGAAAGAAAGGTCAAACCGGGAAACAACATCAACAACGAGACGCCGAGGCAAATGCCTGAAGCCAAACGTCGGAGATTTGGCGGTGGTTTCATCGCGATGCACCGTAGCAGACGCGCGGAAAAAACCAACACGTTTTTGGTTGATGCAATTAAAAAACGCCCTCTGTTCCCTCGGGCGAAGGTCCAGGCAAAAACCATTTGCAGCGTTGACCTGTTCTGTTAGTTTCCGTCTGGGTTATGCAAATCACTAAGCAACTTGCGCTCTTCCTCGAAAATCGTCCCGGCACTTTGGCGCGCGTTTGCGACGCCTTGAGCAAGGACAAGATTAACATTTACGCCTTATCCATCAGCGACACGGTGGATCATAGCGTCGTTCGCATGGTGTTGAGCGATCCGCAAAAGGCGCTTCATCTTTTCGAAGAACACGGAACGCTCGTGGTGGAAGATGATGTGCTGATGATTGATGGGAACAACAAACCGGGTTCAATGGCCACGATTGCGCACAAACTTTCCGCCGCGAAGGTCAACATCGAGTACGCCTATTGCGCGACCAGCCCGACTGCGAAAAAAGGTTTGCTCATCTTGCGCGTTTCAGATGCCAGGAAAGCGTTGAAAGTCCTGAACAGTTAATCATGGCGATTTAGCTTTCGATTCCGCAGAAGAAATCCCGCCCAGCGCAGCCGTTTTCCAGACACGAGTTCTGCTTCAGGCGAAATCGTAACTTTTTTTCACAGAACTGTTGCGGCGCACCCCGTTTTAAGTAAAAATTGCGAAATTTTATTATGAAATGGCGGGTGACAGACTAAGACTAGATTCTGAGAAATTAAAGAATGAGCGAAGAACAGAATAGTAAGAGGCGCACGACCAGTGCCGGAGGATTACCTCCCAAGCAGGGGTTGTACGATCCGCAGTTTGAGCATGACGCTTGCGGCGTTGGATTTATCGCGCACATCAAAGGCAGAAAATCTCATCAGATCGTTCGGGACGCATTACAGATTCTGCTGAACCTCGACCATCGCGGAGCCTGTGGTTGCGAAGCGAATACCGGTGACGGCGCGGGAATTCTCCTGCAAATGCCGCATAAATTTTTCCAAAAGGTCGCGGTCGAAGCGAAAATTAAATTGCCCGAATTCGGTCAATACGGCGCGGGAATGATTTATCTCCCACGCGATCCGGCTGAACGCGCCAATTGCGAAAAGATTTTAGAAAATATCATCAAAGAAGAAGGTCAGACCTTGTTGGGTTGGCGAACGGTTCCGACCGATAACTCTTCCCTCGGCGACACCGCAAAAGCTGCGGAGCCGGTAATGCGCCAGATTTTTATCGGTCGTAATCAAAAGCTCACCGACCACATGGCGTTTGAGCGGAAGCTTTACGTCATTCGCAAACGTGCGGAAAATGCTATTCGTTACTCCACGGTCAAGGGCGGGGACCGCTTTTACGTTCCGAGCCTTTCTTACAAAACGTTTATTTACAAAGGGCTGCTGATGCCCGTCCAAGTGGATCAATACTTTCCGGAATTGCGAGACGCCGATGTTGAATCGGCTTTGGCTTTGGTTCACTCGCGTTTCAGCACAAACACATTTCCAACCTGGGAACGTTCGCATCCGTATCGTTACGTCGCGCACAACGGCGAAATCAACACGCTGCGCGGCAACATCAATTGGATGCACGCGCGGCAGGCGATGTTTGAATCCGATGTTTTCGCGGACGGCGTCAAAAATATTCTCCCGACGATTAACACCGACGGCAGCGACTCCGCGATGTTCGATAACTGTCTCGAATTGCTAGTGCTCTCAGGACGCTCATTGCCACAGGCGATGATGATGATGATTCCTGAGCCGTGGTCGAATCACGAGAGCATGAGCGACGAGAAGAAGGCGTTTTACGAATATCATAGCTGCCTGATGGAGCCGTGGGACGGGCCTGCTTCAATTGCTTTCACCGACGGCATCCGTATTGGCGCTTCGTTGGATCGAAATGGACTTCGTCCTTCACGCTATTACGTGACCAAAGATGATTTGGTCATCATGGCTTCGGAAGTTGGCGTGCTTGATATTGCGCCGGAACGAGTCTTGCAAAAGGGCCGTTTGCAACCGGGCCGCATGTTTTTGATCGATACCGAAGAAGGTCGGATCGTGGCCGACAAAGAGATCAAATCCAAAGTTTCACAGGAACATCCGTATCGCGAGTGGCTCGACAAATACATGTTGGAACTGGCGGATGTTCCGGATGCGCCGCATCTGCCGGAACCAGATCACGATACGGTTCTGCAACGCCAGCAAGCGTTCGGTTACACGTTCGAAGATCTTAGAATATTGATGTCGCCCATGGCGCGCGATGGCGTCGAAGCGATCGGTTCGATGGGCACAGACACGCCGCTTGCCGTGTTGTCGGACAAGCCGCAATCGCTCTTCAATTATTTCAAACAACTTTTTGCGCAGGTTACCAATCCGCCGATCGACTGCATCCGCGAAGAGATTGTTACATCGGCCGAGACGACGATTGGTTCCGAGCGGAACCTCCTCAAGCCGGAGCCGGAGAGCTGCCACGTCATTGAATTGAAGTCGCCGATTCTCACGAACGAAGAATTCGCGAAACTCAAGCACATCAATCAGCCTGGTTTTAAATCGATCACACTGCCGATTTTGTTCGACGCGAAAACCGGCGAAGCGGGTCTTGCCAAAGCGATGGACGAACTTTGCGCGTCTGCGAGTCAGGCGATCAAAGAAGGCGTCAACATTTTAATCCTGTCAGATCGCGGCGTGAATAAAGATAAAGCGCCGATTCCATCCCTGCTTGCGGTGGCTGGATTGCATCATCATTTGATTCGCGAAGGCACGCGCACACGAGTCGGGTTGGTGCTCGAATCCGGTGAGCCGCGCGAAGTGCATCATTTCTCATTGCTGATCGGTTATGGTTGCGGCGCGATCAATCCCTATCTCGCTTTCGAGACCCTCGACGACATGATTCGTCAGGGCTTGCTCAAAGGCATCAAACACAAAGAGGCCTGCAAAAATTTCGCAAAAGCGGCGGTCAAAGGTGTCGTCAAAGTGATTTCCAAGATGGGGATTTCGACGATTCAAAGCTATCGCGGCGCGCAAATTTTTGAAGCGATTGGTCTCAAGCAATCGGTCATTGATAAATATTTTACCTGGACCGCGTCGCGCGTCGAAGGAATCGGTCTGGATGTTATTGCCAGGGAAGTTCAGATGCGCCATCACCACGCTTTTCCTGAACGCCAGGTGAACGGTCATACGCTTGATGTCGGCGGCCAATATCAATGGCGCGCCGAAGGTGAGTCACATTTGTTCAGTCCGCAAACGGTGCATAAACTGCAACTCGCCTGCCGCACTTCGAATTACAAGGCGTTCAAAGATTATTCGTCGCTGGTTAATGACCAGACGAAAAAACATTTTACGCTCCGTGGTCTCTTGGATTTCAAACCCGCAAAATCGGTTCCGATTGAAGAAGTCGAATCAGTCGAAACCATTTTAAAGCGCTTCAAAACCGGTGCGATGTCGTACGGTTCCATCAGCAAGGAAGCGCACGAAGGATTGGCCATCGCGATGAACCGCATCGGAGGAAAGAGCAATACGGGCGAAGGCGGCGAAGATCCCGAACGCTACAAGCCGATGGCAAATGGCGATTCGAAAAACAGCGCCATCAAGCAAGTTGCTTCCGGCCGTTTCGGTGTGACGAGTCTTTATCTCGTCAACGCGCGCGAACTTCAAATCAAAATGGCGCAGGGCGCGAAGCCCGGCGAAGGCGGACAACTTCCCGGCGCAAAAGTGTTTCCAGAGATCGCCAAGACCCGCCATTCCACTCCGGGCGTGGGGCTTATTTCGCCGCCACCGCATCACGATATTTATTCCATCGAAGATTTGGCAGAGCTGATTCATGACTTGAAAAATGCCAACCATCACGCACGGATTAGCGTAAAATTGGTTTCCGAAGTTGGCGTCGGCACCGTCGCTGCGGGTGTGGCGAAAGCGCACGCGGATGTCGTTTTGATCAGCGGTTATGATGGTGGAACCGGTGCTTCGCCGCAGACTTCGATCAAGCACGCCGGCATTCCGTGGGAACTCGGCCTGGCCGAAGCGCACCAGACTTTGGTGCTCAACAATCTGCGCAGCCGCATTGTGGTCGAAACCGATGGCCAATTAAAAACCGGACGCGATGTGGTCATTGCTGCACTGCTTGGCGCGGAAGAATTCGGCTTTGCCACGGCGCCGCTCGTCTCGCTCGGTTGTATTATGATGCGCGTTTGCCACTTGAACACATGTCCGGTGGGGGTGGCGACGCAAGATCCGGAGTTGCGCAAAAATTTCACCGGCGACCCTGCGCATGCGGTGAACTTTATGAAATTTGTCGCCGAAGAAGTGCGCGAAATTATGGCTGAGCTTGGCTTCCGCACCATCAACGAAATGGTTGGACGCACCGATCGTCTCGAGCCGCGCAAGGCGATTGAGCATTGGAAAGCCAAAGGTTTGGATTTTACGAAAATTCTTTATCAACCTGACGTGGGTGACGAAGTGGGGCGTTATCAGCAAATGGTTCAAGATCATGGCATCGACAAATCGATGGACATGCTGCAGTTGCTGAACATTTGCCAACCGGCGATTGAGCGCAAAGAAAAAGTCATCGCGGATCTTCCGATCAAAAACGTGAACCGTGTGGTCGGCACAATTCTTGGCAGCGAGATCACGCGTCGCCACGGGGTGCATGGATTGCCCGAAGATACGATTCGCCTGAATTTCACCGGTTCCGCAGGACAGAGCCTCGGCGCATTTATTCCGAAAGGGGTGACGTTGACGTTGGAAGGCGACGCCAACGATTACCTCGGCAAAGGACTCTCCGGCGGGCGGATTATTTTATATCCACCCAAAGATTCAACCTTCGTCGCCGAAGAAAATATGATCACTGGTAACGTCGCACTGTACGGTGCGACCGGCGGTGATGTTTATATTCGCGGCATGGCGGGCGAACGTTTTGCGGTGCGCAACTCCGGCGTGAATGCCGTTGTGGAATCGGTCGGCGATCACGGCTGCGAATACATGACCGGCGGTCGTGTGGTGATTCTCGGCTGCACCGGAAGAAATTTTGCGGCGGGAATGTCGGGTGGCATTGCTTACATCCTCGATGAGACTGGGGACTTCGATAAGCGGTGCAATCAACAAATGGTTCTCCTGGAGCGGTTGGAAGAGCCGAAGGAAATTGCAGAAGTGCGCCAGATGATTCAGCGCCATGCGGATTTAACAAAGAGTGAACGCGCGGAGAATGTTTTGAAAAACTGGGAGCAATTTTTGCCCAAGTTTGTTCGCGTTATTCCAAAAGATTATAAACGCATTTTGCAAACGGTGAAAGAAATGGAAGCCTCCGGATTGAGCGGAGAAGAGGCGATGATGGCCGCGTTCGAAGTGAACGCGAAAGACGTGTCACGCGTCGGCGGCAGTTGATTTTTAAAAACCAAACACCAAACAACCACCACTTACCACCAACAAGATGGGCAAGCCGACTGGATTCATAGATTATTTACGAGAATTGCCGCTGGATCGTTCTGCGGTTGAACGCATTCGCGACTGGAACGAATTCCATCATCACTTGGATGAGGCGAAACTGCGCGAGCAAGGCGCTCGTTGCATGGATTGCGGAATTCCGTTTTGCCACACCGGCACTTTGATCAGCGGCATGGCGTCGGGCTGTCCGATCAACAACCTCATTCCCGAATGGAACGACCTCGTTTATCGCGGACTGTGGAAAGACGCGCTCGACCGTCTGCACAAGACGAATAATTTTCCTGAATTTACCGGACGCGTTTGTCCCGCGCCGTGTGAGGGCTCCTGCGTTTTGGGAATCAACAAACCGCCGGTCACTATTAAAAATATTGAATGCACGATTGCGGATCGTGGTTGGGACGAAGGTTGGATTACCGTTGAACCGCCGAAGGTTCGCACCGGAAAAAAAGTGGCGATCATCGGATCGGGTCCGGCGGGGCTTTGCGCTGCGGCCCAGTTGAATAAAGCCGGTCATATCGTCACCGTTTTCGAACGCGCCGATCGCGTCGGCGGTTTACTCATGTATGGAATTCCCAACATGAAGCTGGATAAGAAAGCCGTCGTGCAACGGCGCATTGATCAGATGGCGGCGGAAGGAATTATGTTCCTGACCAACACCGAAGTTGGAAAAAACTATCCGGTGGAAAAGCTCCGTAAAGAATTTGACGCCGTGATTCTCTGCACTGGCGCAACCAAAGGACGCGACTTGCCGATTGAAGGTCGCGATGCCAAAGGTATTCATTTCGCGATGGAATTTCTGCATCGCAACACCAAGGCCTTGCTCGATAACCACAAAAACAGCGACTTCATTTCTGCTGCCGGCAAAGATGTCATCGTCATTGGTGGTGGCGATACCGGGACCGATTGCGTCGGCACCTCGATGCGCCACGGATGCAAGAGCCTCGTGCAATTGGAAATTTTGCCCAAGCCTCCGATGGATCGCGCGAAGGACAATCCGTGGCCGGAATGGCCAAAAGTTTACAAAATGGATTACGGACAGGAAGAAGCCGCGGCGAAATTCGGCGGCGACCCGCGTGTTTATCTGACCACCGCGAAGAATTTTGTTTCCGACGAAGGTGGACAGGTGAAAGAAGTTCACACCGTTGAAATTCAGTGGGAGAAAAACGACAAAGGCCAATTTGTGCCGAAGGAAATCCCGGGTACAGAAAAAATCCGTCCCGCGCAACTTGTCCTGCTCGCGATGGGTTTTCTCGGGCCAGAACAACCGCTCCTTGAACAACTCGGTGTCGAACGCGACCCGCGTTCCAACGCCAAAGCCGACTTCAACAAATACACCACCAACCTTCCCAATGTTTTTGCCGCAGGCGATTGTCGTCGTGGACAAAGCCTCGTCGTCTGGGCCTTCAACGAAGGACGCGGCGCGGCGCGGGAGTGCGATCGCTATTTGATGGGTGCGACGGATTTGCCGTAACGCACTTTCATTGCATGAAGGTCAAACGCGTCTTCCGTGCGCGTTGGTTTCTTTTGAGATGATCCCGGTGCATACAGAGTGATGCGCCACAACAATCACTTGATTTTTAATCTGCGTTCCTCTGTGAAATATTCGGGCGCTTCCTGGCTTTCTTTACTCTGCGGTTCTGACTGTTATCATCGTCACCGTGTCTCAAACAAAGAAAACGCGCGTCCTTGTCGGTATGAGTGGAGGAGTCGATTCCTCGGCCACGGCTGCGCTTTTGTTGGAGCAGGGGTTTGACGTCGTCGGTGTGACGCTGAAGCTTTGGCCGCAGGATTGCGTGTCGCGCGCGGAAGACAAATGTTGCGGGCCTCAGGCGGTGATGGATGCGCGCAGTGTCTGCCATAAACTGGGAATCCCGTATTACCTCATCGACGAAGCGGCGGAGTTTCAGAACAAAGTCATTCAATATTTCGCGGATGAATACCGGGCGGGGCGCACGCCGAATCCGTGTGTGATGTGCAACCAGACTTTGAAGTTCGGCACGTTGATCACACGGGCCAAACAGCTCGGCGCGGAGAAAATTGCCACGGGCCATTTCGCGCGGGTCGAGACGACGGCGGAAGGTCGCACGCTGTTGAAAAGAGGCCGCGATTCCAGGAAGGATCAAAGCTATTTCCTGTTTTCGTTGCGACAGGATCAGCTCGCTTTTTCCATGTTTCCGCTCGGTGAAAAAACGAAAGCCGACACGCGGGAAGTCGCGCGCGAATGCCAGCTCAAGACTGCCGACAAAGAGGAAAGCATGGAAATCTGTTTCGTGCCGGACAACAATTATGGCGGCTTTTTGCAGAAGGCGAACCTCGTCTCGAAGCATGTCGGCGACATCGTGGATACGTCCGGAAAAAAGCTGGGGCAGCACGATGGAATTGAATTTTACACCGTCGGACAACGCAAGGGTCTGGGAATTTCTTCCCCAAAACCGCTTTACGTGATTGAACTCGATCCGGCCAATAATCGCGTGATTGTGGGAGATGATTCCTTGCTGGAACGCGACGAATTCGTCGTCGAGCGCTGCAACTGGATTCCATTCGAAACGCCGCCTGCGCAAATCGAGGCGAGCGCGAAAATCCGTTACAATCATCCCGGAACTGCATCGACGATTACACCCCTCGCGAACGGATCTGCTCGAGTGAAATTGCACATTCCGCAACGAGCGATTACGCCGGGGCAGGCGTGTGTTTTTTATCAGGACGATCTGGTGGTGGGCGGCGGATGGATTGCGCGATAGAGGACTACCGCAGTCCCGTAAAGCGGGACGCTGCGCGACTGCGAGAGGGCATGGGTGAACGCGCGAGCGTCTTGGAGTGCGCCTGCCCTCTGGTGCTTTGGGTGGCGTGGGTTTCTGCAAAGATGCCGCACCTAAGTCTGATGAAGGCGTTGCGGTCATTTCTTTGTAGGCACTTTGACGGCTGGCATCTTGATTGTGCCATGCCATGCCTTCGCCTTCTTCGGGTCGCGTGGTGTCTCCGGGATTTCGAGCGTGGCCGAGAGGAAATAATCGGTCTTATCATCACGAGCAATCTCCCAAACCGCCGTCTCGAAGCAAAGCATCGTGCCGTAGTCAGGACGGATGCCGTAGCCGCGCCACGTTACGGGGAAACGAAGCGTGCCACCCCTCGGCAGCGTGATGTGGAATGGGCCGAATATAACACCATCAATGGACAGGCTGCTTGTGTTCGTAGCAGGCTTGTCATCGGCGGTGCGCAGCGCGAACTGAAGTGACTTTTGGCCGTTGAAGTCGAACTCCATCGGGTTGCCGAAATCCGACACGTTTTGAAGCTCCAGATACACTTCGGGCAGCCGCGTGCCGGTAACCACGCGACATTCCCCGAAAACTATTCGCGCTTGAAGGCCATTGGTGGCAGGCGACCATGAATCAACTTCGTTGGTTGCGGCTACAGCCGTGTATCGAAGCGCAAGCAAAGCCACAAGCGTGGCAACGATCAAAGTTTTTTTTGTGGTTGTCATATCAACTTCCAGTGTGCATCAAGGCAACAAAGCTGCGCGATAGAAGCGGAGCGTGAATTTTGCCGCGTCAGCATCGGTAAATTCTACTCGGCCTCCGTCATTTGTGGCCGCTCCTAGAAACGTCCATGTCAAAAGATCGGTGGAAGCCTCAATTACGTAATTACCGTCAGCTTTGCCCACAAACGCAAGGCGAAACAAGCCACTCGGTAAACGCTCGAACGAAGTCAGATTGAATGGGACAATGGCATCGGCCTGAATCTCAGGAGGAGCCGAAGTAATGGCAGGTTGCTCCACCAATACTGGATTGAGATTCAATGGTGATAGAAGGCAGGCGAGTTCTTGTTTCCCTTTTACCGCCAGCGCTACGATTTGCCCCCGGTCATTGATTGCACTGGCGCTCACCAGACGCCACCCTGATTTCATGGCAACTAGATCGTTAAGGTCTAACATTTGATCACCGTTCCAGAGACAAGCGAAAGAAGAGTTTTGAGGTGTCCTGGCGTAGCCGACCACCTGCCCATGGTTATTGATAGCGGATGTACGTCCATTCTTGCTGTTGCCAGTATTTAGTCGGCGCATGGTGCCATTTTCCCAGATAAAAACGCTTGCCTGCTGCGGATTGCCATTCGTTGAAATTGACCAACCGACAACACTTCCGTGGTCGTTTATCGCTGTCGCAGTGGATTGTGCCCCGTCCAATGATCCAAGATCAGTGATTTGTCCGTCATGCCAAAGCATCGAACGCATCTTCCCATTTCGCTGGGTTGCGCGTCCGAGGATTTGTCCACGATTATTGATTGCTTCAGCATAAAAAATATTTTCACCAGCGATGAGGCCGAAATACGCGATCTGTCCTTTGTTCAGAACGAAAGATTGGTGGCCATCATCGCCAACCGTCAGGTGACCCGTTACTTGAGAAAGTTGGTTAATGGTGATCTGCGGAACATAATAAATTTTTCTTTTGCCTCCGAGGTATTTATCTCCCTCCTCGCCCAGCTTGGGATAGTTATCGATTATGCCAAGGTCGGACATTTCTCTGTTATGTATGAGAAAAGCGTGCCGCACACCATTAGTGAGAATCGTTCCAACGATGTCTCCGGCATCGTTGAGACCGGAAGCCAGACTTTTAGAACCGCCAAAAGTTCCCAAATCAGTCATCACGCCATTGTCCCAAAAAAAGGCGTGAGTCGCATTGTTTGTAGAATCCACTGAGCCCACTACTTGCCCGCGATTGTTAAGAGCCGTGATACGGATGGAGTGGAATCCGGAAATTGGATTCATCTCAATAATTTGATAGTCGCCATTTTTGGTTTTGCTGGCGGAGGCATATTTCTCCAATGTTTTTTTAACAATTTCCTTTGGCGGCAAATTATCAGTGCGGTTGGTTTCTGAAAGGGCGATGGTAATTGCGCCTCCAGCCAGCAACATTGTCGCGCCTATGCCAGCAACCAATTTGAGTTTTACATTTGTCATTATTTTGAGTGTGTCAAAACTCTTTAGAAATGTCCCCATCAGGACTCAACCGATAATGTCCCCTTGGTTTGTTGTTGGTTGTTGTTTCCCCGCCTCTGGTGGTGGACGC
>JAYVSV010000104.1:0-15277 GCA_043775015.1 Verrucomicrobiota bacterium | reverse complement strand
CACAGCGCGCTGGCTTTCTCTTCACCCGTTGACTTCGAACTCCAAAACAACTAACCAAATGAACCAACTTTTCTCTCCGTTTTATCGAAGCAAGCCCATGGAACGACAATTGGTCCGACCGAGTCTCTAATTGGCGAAGCTAGAGAACCGGGAAAGTTTCGCCATCCGGTTGGCACGTAATTTACGTGTGCAGCGCCATTAACAATCAAATCGTATGCAGGATATACTTTGTGATCTCCCTTTATAGTTAATTTCTCACTGCATGTATCGAACTCCAGAGTATAACCATAATGAAGGGAAGGAGCCGCATGCACCAGTGGGTCGGATGTATCAGCTGCGAAAGTTACCCATGTAAAACGATTTCCGGGCGACCGTGTTATCGTTGCCTTTGGAGGCGCTGCATCCAAAGCCAAATCCGTGAATGGTTTCCAAAAGTCACCGGGCGTCACAAAAGGTGTGCCCCAATTTCCAAAATTGTAGTCAACTTTTGTTAGGCCACCCGCTGAAAAGTTTTGGATCACTGGCGAACGGATTGGGTCTGTCTCGATAACGATTAGATGATAAGCTCTTGATGAGCCGCCAAGTTTAACGCCTGTTCTATTGTCTCCGTACCAACGTGCCGACCAATCAAGTCCTTCGGGATAAGGAAAGCGGAATGTTTTATCAGGGATGTAAGCCGATGCCCAAATTTGGAAGCGCTCAAGTCCAAACGGATCGATACCGTTAACCAGATCATTTGCACCGATTGAGGAGAGATTTAGCCCGCCGTTTTCACCAATCGGGTCACGCGAAAGAAACCGTCCTTTATTCGGGTCATAAAAAGCTTTGGCATCGGCAGCGAGAATCAGCGTTACGAAAAGCACGAGAGCCAATTTTGAGAAAGTTGTAAGTTTCATGGATTTCGTATCCCGAATGTTTTCAGCGTTTGCGGCTGCGGCGTCAATGGCAAACTCGGCGCGATTGGATATGTGATGGCCATTCCGTTTTCTGATCGGATTTGAATTTCAACCGGCGGACGCAGCAAGATTTCGCGGTTGAGTTCGCTGCGCCTGTCGCGGACTTGTCGAACGACATCTCTCTTTTGCATTTCCTCTGATTCAAATCGGCGTATCTCATCCAAAACAGCGACTTCGCGCCCGTCACGGATATAAAGCGTTCTCGCCGCAATCCGTTTTTGCAATTCCGGCGAAACTTCCTGATTGCGATAGCCGTAAGGCAAGCTGCTCTCGGCAATTCCCAATTGCTTTGCGAATTGGTTCATCTTCAATCGTTCTTGTGGACGCCAAGTCGGTGGCAAAGGCGATCCAAAATGACTGCTTCCTTTCTCAGAGTTACGAAGGCGAGCTTCTTCGGCGGCAAACAGTGTCATTTCCGTAATCACATCTTCGGACTTTCTCAACTTTTGCAACCGGCTTTGAAGTTCCGCTAGAATGCCATACAAAATATATTCGTAAGGAACTTGTTGCTCTGAAATCACAATACGCCCCGGCTGATTTCCAGCAGCCGTTTCTGCATGATGCGCCCACATTTCCGCTTCAATGGGCGATTCATCGTCCATCGTGGCGATCATCGCAAACAGTTCCGGCGGAATTTTCTTCCGATATTCTTCCGGGATTCTTTCGGCGGGAATTTGCATTTGTTTTCCAGACAACGTTTTGATTCTTACGACACCGAGTTCCTGCGGCAGTTGTTTTTCCGGTATGGAATTAAACAGCGGAGGAAAAGCCGAATCACGCGTCTGAATTAATTGCGACTGATAGCCAACCAAATCTTTTTTCAAATCAGAAATTTCTTTTTCAATGGCGGTTAATTGCGTGCTTCGCGCCATGAAAAATTGTGTGCGCGCTTTTCTATCTCTGAAGTAAGCAAATGGCGGCCCTTCTGGAATCGAAAGTTTGTCCACTTCTGCCGAGAGTGAATCCCACTTGTCCGCCTCGTGATGCGCCTGCGCCCGTTTCTGGGCGAAATCGACAAGTCTCCGCAACTCCGGCGTATCGGGCAGGTATCGCGCTGCTTGTCGCCAGCATTCCGCAGCTTCACCGAATTTCTTGGCACTGGCAAAATTTCCCGCGCGGTTGCAAAGAAATGCGCCAAGCGCCCCTTTGTTGCTGAGAGGCTTGAGATAGCCATTGGTTTTTATTTCCACGTCAGTGGAAGCAAGAGGCCAACTTTTGTAAAAGTCATCAGAATAGAAATTAAAACCTTCACCAGAACCTTCGACGTTCAAATGTTTGCCGTCTTCTTCATAGCGAATGAAAAAGTGCGCTTTCGTCGTTACGAGCGAAACAGGATAGCCGAGCCGTTGCGCCACGGCTGCGTAAAGGACCGGAAGTGAAGAACAGGTTCCTGCGCGATTTCCAGACAGCAGACCATGAATAAATGTTTCCTTCGAATCGGCAAAGAAAGCGTCGTTGGATTCCCATTCACCTCGTTTGAGTGAAGCCGCGCGTTCGGGACTGTAATGCGCTTTGAAATCCTGTTGAAGAACAGTGATCAGCATTCCCATTCGATATTCTGCTTCGGAATTATTGTATTCGTTGGGATGCTCGACAAACCGATGGTGATTTCTTTTGGTTTCTCTTTCGACATGTCATGCCCAAGAATCGAGTGTATCGAGATATTGCTGGACTTCCAATTTCTCCGATCCGCGCAGTCCTTCCGCTGTCAGCAAATTAATAAGAGCAACATCGAGCTTTTCAATTTCATCGAGTGGGAGAGTTAACAATTCGGAAACCGTTTTTGGTGTTTTGATTAGAGGTGACTTGGCAGCGGTTGGACTGTTCGTGGAGGTTTGGCCTGCGGAAATTTCGGCAGAAGCTGTGAACAATCCGATGCGAAGAAAAATTGCCACCATGAAAAGCAAACGAGCGGGATGTTTCGCTTTCATAGCTCAGTGTTGGATAAAATAACTCAAATTCTCCAACTCGATTGCGAGGTTGACGTTGTTCACCGTCACATCTTCCGGCACATCCAAAACAATGGGAGCAAAATTTAAAATTCCAGTTATGCCGAGGCCAATCAAGGTGTTCGCAACTTCCTGCGCTTCCGATGGGGGAACGGTAATGATTGCCATCTTCACGCCGCGTTTGCTCTTGTCCAGAATTTCAGGAAGTTTTTCCATTGGATAAATCGGTTGCGCCACGTTCTTGTTTCGTTTGCGATTCAAGTCCACATCGAATGCAGCGATGATTTCAAAACCTTCCTGCTCGAATCCGCGATAAGAGAGCAAGGCCAGGCCAAGATTTCCAACGCCGACCAAAACCACCGCCTGGAGACTGTTCGTGCCGAGGAGATCGGCGATCATCTTCGCAAGTTGCTCGACATCATAGCCGAGGCCGCGTGTGCCGAATTGCCCGAAGTAAGTCAGGTCTTTGCGGAGTTGAGTGGACTTCACTCCCGCCGCTTTCGCGAGCGCCTCGCTTGAAACGGTGCGAATGGCGTTGGTGTTTAACCGGTGCAGACAGCGCAAATAAACGGAGAGCCGATAAACAGCTTTGCGGGGAATTTCCTGGCGGGTGATTTTTTTCAAGTGGGCAGAGCTTAAGAAAAGTTTCTCATGGTAGCAAGTAGCGGAGCGCAGGCTTTTAACAGCACAATCCAAAGCCGGTTGCAAATCGGCGCTCCGCCCGAAAAAGCGAGCGACTAATCGACAAACATAAATTCATTCGAGAGCAATAGGACCTGCGCATATTTTTCCCACGCGTTGATCGATTTAAGATCTTGTTGCGGTCCGTCGAATTCACCGCTCGCGTTCCACTCCGTTTTCGTCGGCGCGGAAGAATCAGCCTTCGCCTTGATGAGCTTGATCGTGGGAGACCATGTGAACGTGTCATACTCCGAGTTGGATCGCATGTCCGCTACGAAATCAATGGTTTCGCCCGCCAGCACTTCGCACTGTTCGACCACGGTTTTCGCGCTCCCATCGTGAGCTATCCAGCGTCCTAATTCGCCTTGCCGGCTCGAAACAATTTGGCCCATTAACCCATCTCCCCCCTTTTTGGGATGATCCAATTCACCCTCAATTCTAAACGTTCCGGACACGGGGGCAGTCCACCGACGAATGACCGCTTCACCCGGGCGATTACCGGGATGACCGCCGCTGGAATCCAGCATGGCGTATCCGAATTGAGGATCAGGAAATTCTTCCGACACGCGCCATTGTTTTTTTTCAAAGTGTGGGAAAGCAGAAAAGCTTACCTGCTTTTTCTTCTCATCAAATTTTCCATAGCCATAGCGCCAGACAATTTGCGAAAGGGAGCTGTTTGATAGATGCGACTGAGCAATGAGAAATTTTTTAGCGAGCCGCAACTCTTCATGGTCGGGTGTTCGCTGGAAAATCTTTTCGTGTAGAAATCGAACGCGCCTATCATCGGTTGAAAGCGTCGCGAATTGAGTGTTGGTCGTGAGACGTTTTGCCTGCTCGATCACGAACGGGTTGTTCAGGAAAAACAAAGCCTGTTGAGGAACGGTCGTGAAAAACCTCTGAGCGCTGCTTGAATCTGGATTGGCAAAATCGAACGTGCGAAAAACGCCAGGCAAATTCTGGCGATCAATGTAGCCATAGACGGTTCGCCTTCCGGAATAGGGTTTCGCAAAAAGATCCACCGTCTGGCCACCGGCCGTGGAATCGAGTTTGCCCGAAATGACGAGAAGCGAATCGCGCAGCTCTTCGAAATCCAACCGTTGACGATTCATTTTCCAGAGCAACCGATTTTCCGGATCAATTTTCGACGAGCGCGGATTTTCATCGCTGCTCTGTTGGTAAACCCGCGACAACATGATTTGGCGGTGGAGTTTCTTTAACGACCAGCCGTCTTCCATAAAGCGCGAGGCGAGGTAATCCAAAAGTTCTGGATGACTGGGCGGATCGGAACGCGTGCCAAAATCGCTCGGCGTCGTCACAAAACCTTTTCCGAAATGAGCGAGCCAAACGCGATTCACCATGACCCGTGCCGTCAGGGGATTTGTTTTGTTCGCAATGGCTTGCGCTAATTCCAAACGACCGCTTCCCTTTTCGAATGGCTTGCGATTTTCGCCTGCGATGAGCTGCAAAAATTGTCGCGGCGCTTCTGGTCCGGGATTGCCCGCGTTGCCACGAATAAACACGTGCGAATTTTGCGGCGTTCCATTATCCGCCAGAGCCATTGCGCGGGCGGGCGCTCCCGCGTGCGTCGCGTCCAACTCGGCGACTTGCCGGCGCAACTCGCGAAGTCGTTCAATCGAAGGAATATCAAACAGTCCGTCCACCTCGGACAAATTTGGTGGAGCGTCAGGCGCGTAAAGAATCTGACGCAGTGATTCCTGATTCGCATCGGACAAGGTGGTGAGTGGCGCAGCGTTCGTTGCCTGCGCCGCGAGCGCGTCGCGCCAGCTTTTCTCGACTGACGCGAATACTTGTCCGTAACGCTCTGCAACTTCCTTAAGCGAGGCGGGCGCTTGTTTGAATGTTTCCGCCACTCGCGGATTGAGTGATTTATCGGCAGCGAACTTCTGCGCTAGTGGAGTTGCGTTGGTCGCGAAATCTTTTTCCGCCAATGTAGAAAACGCGAACCACGGCGCAAAAATGGGGTTAGTCGCATTACTCCAACCCACCAGGCTTTTGATCCAGCGCTGGACGACACCTGGATCAAGTTTTCGTTCGCGCGCCAGCGTTTCCCCTTTTGATTTGTCGGCGAGTCTCTCCGAATCCAGTGCAGCCAGCATGTATTCGCCTGTCTTCAGGCGCAGTTGCGAAACCACTTCGGCAGATTTTTGCTCCCGGAAATTTTTGACTGTCTCCTCACGTTTCTTTTTTTCGGCCAGATATTCCACGTGTAGTTTTTCAGGCGGCGGGATTCCCAGGAGCGGCTTTTCTTCTGGCTCGTGTGAGCTGGCAAAAATCCCGTGCAGGGAATAATAATCTTTCGTCGGAATCGGATCGTATTTGTGGTCGTGACACCGGGCGCAGGCAACCGTCAATCCCATCGTCCCGCGGGTCACCACGTCGATGCGATCGTCGATGATGTCCTGCTGATTGTTGAGAAACCTTCGACCGAGCGTGAGAAATCCAAGTGCTGCGAGAGGGCGTTTGTCGTTGCCCAGTTCCAAGCGATCTGCTGCGATTTGCTCTATGAGAAATTTGTCGTAGGGCAAATCTTCATTGAACGCACGGATTACGTAATCGCGATAAGTATAGGAATAAGGAAAACGGCGCTCTTCATTTCCCGCAAGGTAACCTTTCGTATCGGCATAGCGGGCGACATCCAACCAGTGGCGCCCCCAACGTTCACCGTATGCAGGCGACGCGAGAAGCCGGTCAACAACCTTCGCGAAAGCGTCGGGCGATTTGTCATTCGAGAAATTCTGAACGTCCTCCAGCTTGGGCGGCAAACCCGTCAAATCAAACGTCGCACGACGAATCAAAGTGTGTTTATCAGCGTCTTGCGATGGCTTGATCTTTTTCCCTTCCAACTTCGCCATGATGAATTTATCGACGGGGGTTTTCGCCCAACTTTTGTCTTTCACGCTTGGAATCTGAGCATCGCGAATTGGCTGAAACGCCCAGTGAACTTTCGGTGAACTTTGAACTTTGGACTTTGAACCTTGAACGGACGTGCCGCGCGGATCTGGCGCACCCATTTTTACCCAGGTTTCCAGATCAGCAATTTGCTCTGCTGAAAGCTTTTTGCCTTTCGGTGGCATCTGCAAATTCTCGTCGCCGTAACGAACCGCCTTGATCAATAAACTCTTTTCCACTTCGCCAGGGATAATTGCGGGACCAGTATCGCCGCCTTTCAACACGCTTTCCTTCGAATCCAACAATAATCCGCCTTTGATCTTTTCACTCTGTTGACTGTGGCATTTATAACACTGGTCCACGAACAGCGGTCGGATTTTCTTTTCAAAAAATTCAACGCCGGCCGCGTCGGGCGCAGCTGCCATCGCCATGGAAGAATTCCCTAAGACGAGAATTGCACCCGCCAAACCGGGTAAGTGCTTTTTGAAGAATCTTATCACGCGCAAATTTGGACGGAAGAATATGACCGTAATTCACTAAAAATAAAAGCTACAAACTTAGAATCGCTTTTGCCGCCCTCTCACTCGCCCCGGGCGATCCCAGTGACTCGACCACCTTCGTCAATTCGTTTTTGATTTCCGCGCATCGTTCGGGGTCATTCAGCAGCACAAGCGCTTCGCACGAAATATTCTCCGGCGTCGCCTCATTTTGAATGAATTCGGGATAAATCATTTCGTTCGCGAGCAGGTTCGGCATTGCCAAAAAATTAACTTGGATGATGCGTTTGCCAATTTGATAAGTACTCCATGAAGTTTTGTAGATCGCAATCGTCGGCACTCCGAAATAAGCGCATTCGAGTGTGACGGTTCCAGTCGAAGCGATCGCCAGCGTTGCCTGCGAAAGTGATTCCGCCAAGCCGCCGATTTGAATTTCTAAATTTGAAAGGAACGCGGACAGCTTGTCCGCGAGTTGCTTTAATTTTTCATCCGGCAAAATCATTTTGAAACGCACGTCGTGTTTCGCCGAAATTTCTTTCACCGCTTCCAACATCACCGGCAAATGCCGTTTCAATTCTCCAATGCGACTTCCGGGGAGTAGCAGCACGAGGGGCGTCAGACTTTGAACTTTGGACTTTGAACTTTGGACCCCATGCCGCTCCACAATCGGATGTCCGATAAATTCCGCGCGCAGATTGGGAACGCGTTTCGCATACCAATTTTTTTCAAAGGGGAAAATGCAGAGGAGTAAATCAATATCGCGCGCCATTTTTTCCGCGCGACTCGGTCGCGATGCCCAAACCTGCGGCGAGACGAATTGAACGATTTTCGGATTCCAATCGCCGACAGAACTTTGGTTCTTGCGAATGAATTCTCTGACCGCGTGAGCGAAGCGACGGTTGAAGCCCGAGAAATCCACGCAGACGATCACATCCGGTTTGTGCTCGGCAGCGAGTTGCAGCAGGTGATGAAAAATCTTTTTAAAATGCGAATAGCTCTTGAGCGCTTCAATGAGTCCGATGACCGAATGCGCTGTCATATCCATCGCAAGGTCAACGCCCGCTTCCGCCATCTTGGGCCCGCCCGCACCGAAAAATTCCAGCGAGGTTGGAGAAGTCGCGCGCAACGCCTTGACCAATTCCGCCGCCAACATGTCGCCGCTGGTTTCTCCCGCGATGAGCATAATGCGTTTTGGATTCACGGCGCTTTCAACATCAGAAACGCTGGTTAACTTCAATGCCGTTCGCAAAGTTAAAGCAGGCGCACTCGCTCTTGTCCCGGAGGGACATTTGATGATAGCCCAGCGTTTCAACGCTGGGTTGAGGACAAAGCATCGTGTGAGTCCCGGAGGGACGGCTGAGGGGGGAGGTTGGTTTTACAGTGTGGATTTCGGTCGTCCCTTCGGGACTTGAGAATCCATTGCGACGAACCCAGCGTTGAAACGCTGGGCTATTTTTATGATGTCCCTTCGGGACAGAATTTTGGGCTGAATTCCGGGACGGCATCAAAGTCAATCTTCTCTCTCAAGCTCGGCGAGCAATTCAGCAATGGGTTCTTGTCCGGGCTTGAGATATTTCCGGCCCGCATCTCGCAAGTTTTTTAAAATCGCCCCCCCATCCTGCGCTTCAACTCTATTACCAAAGGCGAGCTCTTCTTCGAGTTCCTTCTGGCCGTAGCGCATCGGAATGCCGCGTTCCGCCAGCACATCATTCATGTCAAACCGATCCAGGCCCGCCAACTCCGCCGCCTTGCCGAGACTCAATGCGTTTTGCGCGTAAAGTGCCATGGCTAATTCCAGCTTGAGCCGCTTCTCCGCCTCGGCGGGCGAAACGTGCAACGCTTCGTGAATGTTATTTGGAATGTCGAGCGTGATGCTCATAGGTATTCATTACATCGGATGGGGAAGTTGGTAAAGGGCGCAACTGATAGTCAGCGCGGAAAATTCACGATGCATCACTCAACTTTTTAATGACCGAACGGGCAAGGTATTCCTTGATTTCGCGGTGACGCGGAATTGGCTGGCACATTTTGGTGCGAGGGTTTTGATACCAATCGTGCTTGCCGCCGTGCCGAATAAAAACGCAGCCCATGCGGGTCAGTTGTTGAATCAATTCGACGCGCTTCACGACACCTGCAATTCAGCCATCTTGCGCACGGAGGGAATGACGCCGCTCGACAAATCCTTGTAAAGGTCGCGAAGATGCTCCTCCAGGTCGGCCAGCGATTCGCCTTGCGTCAGGTAGTCGGGATATTCCTCCAGATGACCGAGCCATGCCTCACCGTCCTGCCAATACACATAACGGATACTTTGCATGACCAACTGTTACACCTGACCGCCAATTCCGTAAAGCGCACATTCAATCTGCTGCCAGCATGTCGCCACTGGCTTCCCGGGCGATGAGCATGATGCGTTTTGAATTCATTATTTTCTGCTCAACCACTCGGTTGCTTGTGCTGTCTCGAAATCAGAACAAGCACGAGAATTCGCCCATTGCAAAACCTCTAAATTGCGAGCCGCCGGCGTACAGAGAAAATGCGCATCGGGAAAAATTCCTACTCGACCAAGGTCGAGTCGATCTGCGTCCCAACAAATTTGAACCGTAATGTCGCCGTCCTTCAGGCCATCTGTGTGAAGTCGACATGCATCGTAAAGCGTGGTGAAGGAAGAATCACTTAATTCAAAAACTTTTCCACGAAGTTTTCTCGCAAATTCTGCTCCTCGCAATCCGTGACCAGCATCGGCATCTTCGTTTATGCGTCGCGAATCGTGAAAGACTGCAAATAACTCAATAACTGGCAGATCTGCTCCAGTGACTTCTGCGAGTTGCATCCCATTTTCAAAAACTCGCGCCCAATGACGAACACCGTGAATTCCATCCCAGTCCAATTGGTATTCTGCTCGGATTACTTCAATGAGTCCGGTTGAAATCATTTTTCTGATTGAATCTGCCTTGTAATTTCAAACGCCAAATCCAACGCGTGTTTGGCGGATTCGCCGCTGACTTTGCGCGTTTGTTGCACTCGTTTTTCAAAACGAGGGGGCATGATAAACTTCATTTAATTGCCCGGTGGAACTGGCACGGAAAGATTGCGGCAAATGGAGCGCGCCAGAAATTTCTTGATTTCGTTGTGCCGGGAATGACTTCTTTCCGGCCCAGTCTGTGGGTTCCTCCAAATGGAATGATTGCCGCCTTCACGAACTAATTCGCAACCATGTTCCTGAAGGTGACCGAGCAGTGCCCGGTGTTTCATGCCAGCAGAAGTTCCGTAGTTTCAGCTTTCGGATCGAGACGGAAAACTTCCTCACGTTCGGTTTCCAAAATGAGCGGGATGGCTTCCCGCAAATTCGCGAGACATTCTTCCTTCGTCTGGCCCTGCCCATTCGCGCCGGGGACTTCGAGACAAGTCGCCCAGAATCCGCCTTCGTTCGGTTCGCCACGGTGAACAATAGCTGTGAATTGTTTCATGGGAGTAATTGTAATCGCTTGGCCAAACGAAGGAAATTTTTTATTTGCCGTTCGATTGTTGAATCTGCCGCGTGATTTCAAACGCCAAATCCAGCGCGTGTTTGGCGGACTCACCGCTGACTCTGGGCGTTTGTTGCGCCTGCACGCATTCTACGAAATGTTGCAGTTCGAGTTTTAGCGGTTCGTCTTTTTCAATCGGCACGGGTTCGCGCACGATTCGTTTGCCGCCAAATTCGCTGACGATGGTGGAGTCTTTGCCGACGCCGAGTTTCGCCGCCAAAACTTTTTTCAGGATGGAGCTTTCCTCTTCGCCGTCGCGCGCGATGCGATAGATGAAACCTTCCTGTGCGCGGTAATCGAGCGAGACGTAACTGGTCATCGCGCCGCCGCTGAAGACGCGGATTTTTCTCATGCGCTCCGGGCTGATGCGGCTGGCGGTGAGGTTCGCGATGCATCCGTTGGCAAAACGAATTCGCGCATTGGCGATGTCTTCGGATTTGCTGAGAACGGGAATGCCAACGGCATCGACGCTCGTCACCGGCGATTTCACAAACGCGAGCACGACATCCAAATCGTGAATCATCAAATCGAGGACGACGCCGATGTCGGTCGAGCGGGCAGGGTAGGGCGAAAGGCGATGCGTCTCAATGAAGCGCGGTTCGGTCGCGACGGTTTCCAAATATTTCAGGACAGGATTGAAACGTTCGATGTGGCCGACTTGCAGAATGCAATTATTTTCTCGCGCGAGTTGGATGAGTTTCGCCGCTTGCGCGGAATCGTCGGTCATCGGTTTTTCGACGAGCAGATGTTTGCGTTGTTGGAGAAGAATTTTCGCGAGATCGAAATGTGTGGTTGTCGGTGTGACGATGTTGAGTGCGTCGCTGGCTTTGGAAATTTCTTCGACGGAATTGAAGGCGCGCACCTGAAATTTCTCCGCAATTTTTTTGGCGGCATCGGGAACGACATCGTAAACGCCGACGAATTCGACTTTTTTGGCGGTGGCCAGATCGGCATAAATTCGGGCGTGTTCTTTTCCCAGCGAGCCCGTTCCTAAAACCGCAACTTTCAAAAGCGATGACATGTGGGTTGTATAAAGTCCAAAGCCCAAAGTCTAAAGGCCAAAGTTTCTGAGCAAGGGTGGAACCGGCCTCTGGCCGGTTGATTTCGGCGTCTCGCCGAAATCCGTCGAAGAGTGCGTGTTGCAATTACGCTTTAGAAAATCCGTGATGACATTTTGCTTCACCAGAATCGACGAAACTTGCTTAGCGAAGGCGTTCTGTAAATTTGTGTCTCATGGCAGGAATTCGGCGGGACGCCCAATTCAACAGGCGAGACGCCTGTTCCACCCAGTCAACTCGGCGCTTGAATGCGAATTGCCTTCGCCTAGATTCGCTGCGTGGAAATTTTTAGTTATATCATTACCGCGATTGCCGCGTATTTGCTCGGCTCGATTCCGACGGGTTATCTCGTAGCGAAGGCGAAGGGAATTGATATTCGCAGCGTCGGCAGCGGGAACATCGGTGCGACGAATGTCTTTCGTATTCTTGGCAAAGGTGCGGGGACTTTAGTTTTGCTAACAGATGCGCTGAAAGGTTTTCTCGCCTGCACGCTCGTTGTTTTTCTCGTGAGAAAATATATCTTGGCCGACGCCGGTTTTCCCGGAAAAGAAATTCTCGCAGTCGTCGCAGGCGTCGCTGCAATTCTCGGACACAATTACACCTGCTGGTTGAAATTCAAAGGGGGCAAAGGAATCGCCACCACGGCTGGCGTGCTCGTTGCGCTTGTTCCGTGGGCGTTACTCATCGTTCTTGGAATCTGGATTTTAGTCTTTGTCACCAGCCGTTACGTTTCGCTCGCTTCGATTGCTGCGGCGTTTTGTTTGCCCTTCGTTGTGTGGTTTTTGCACAGCAGCCAATTGATGAGTTTTATCACCGCGATTTTGGGGTTGCTCGCGATTTACAAACACAAAGCGAACATCCAACGATTGCTTAACCGAACGGAAAATCGAGTCGGCCAGAAAAAACATGAGGTGGCGAAATGAAAATCACAGTCGCGGGCGCAGGCGCATGGGGAACCAGTCTGGCAAATTTGCTTTGTGAAAACCAACACGCGGTCACGCTTTGGGGACACGACCGGGCGCATTTGGAAAAAATTGAGCAAGCGCGCTGCAATCAAACTCATCTGCCAGCAATTGGGCTTTCGCACGGGTTGAAATTTGAGAGCGATTTGGCAACAGCGATTCAGAAAAGCGAATGCGTGGTCATCGCGGTTCCGTCGAAATTTTTTCGTGACGTAACGAAAGAGATTTCGGAATTCAGCGGTATCGCCGTGAGCGTCACGAAAGGGATCGAATACGAAACCGGCCTGACGATGTCCGGTGTTTTGAAATCGACGATGCCGCGCGCGGCGGCGGTGGCGTTGTCCGGCCCGACGCTGGCGTTGGAAGTGGCAAAAAATATTCCGGCAGCGATTGTCGCGGCGAACCCCGATTCGCAAATCGCCGAAACCATCCAAACCATTTTTTTGCGACCAACGTTTCGCGTCTATACGAGCGAGGATTTACTCGGCGTGGAATTGGGTGGCGCGTTGAAAAACATCATCGCGATTGCGGCAGGAACATCCGACGGACTCGGTTTCGGTGACAACACGAAAGCCGCTTTGATCACGCGTGCGATTGTGGAAATCCGGCGGCTTGGCGTCGCGTGTGGTGCGAATGCGGAAACTTTTTCTGGATTGAGCGGGCTGGGAGATTTGTCGGTGACTTGTTTTTCAAAGCTCAGTCGCAATCGTGGATTCGGGGAACGATTGGGACGAGGGGAATCGGTGAAAAATATTTTGGCGACGACTTCAAGCGTTGCCGAAGGTTATCCAACGACGCGCTCCGCTTTTCAGTTGTCGAAAAAATTAAAAGTCGAGACGCCTATCATCGACGAAGTTCACGCGATGCTTTACGAGGGAAAACCGATTCGACAAGCCGTTCAAGATTTGATGAGCCGCGATACGAAGCCGGAGGACTGACAGATAATCAAAATGAAACCTTTCAACCTTATTATTTTTCTGGCTGGAATGACTATTTTGTGTGGCGTTTTTGCCGTAGCTGAAAGCTGCTACGGTATTTATGTTGCAAGCCACGCAATCGATATTCTTAAACCAAATGAACAGGATCTGAATCGGGTAAATGAATTCTTGGATGCTCGTTATCGGCAAATAATCCAAGCGACTTTGCTTATCTTAGCACAGGCCAGCATCATTTTCTTGGTCCGCAAAGCAAAGAAGCAAGGGCGCGGTGCAAATGCATCCATCTGACTATATCAAGGCTTCTCTGATTAACTTCATCAACTCAGAATATTCCTCAAGCACTTTGAATTGTGGAAATTGTTTCTTGATATTATCCGGCGCGTGAAAAAGAAAACCGACATTCGCCTCGATCAACATCGCGGTATCGTTGAACGAATCTCCGGCGGAAATGACGTGGTAGTTTAGAAGCTTCAAAGCGGCGACGGCCTTTTGTTTTTGTTCCGACGTGCGGATTTTGTAATCGACCACGCGATCATTTTCGATGACCAGTTTATGGCAAAGCAACGTTGGCCAGCCGAGTTGTTTCATTAACGGTTTCGCAAATTCCTCGAACGTGTCGGACAAAATAATCACCTGCGTGATAGAGCGAAGTTCATCGAGAAAATCTTTCGCGCCATCGAATGGTTTTAAAGTGCCGATGACGTTTTGAATGTCCGACAACTTTAAATTGTGTTCGGCGAGAATTCTCAGACGCCCTTTCATCAGCACGTCGTAATCGGGTTCATCGCGAGTCGTACGGCGCAGCGCAGTGATGCCGGTTTTCTCCGCAACAGCGATCCAGATTTCAGGAACCAGGACGCCTTCCAAATCCAAAGTGACGATTGACTGTTTCACGGCGCGGATAATTTCACATCAGAAAATTTTGTCTAGCGAATCAACGTCTTGAAACGCCGATGAGTTTCCCGTTAAGTGAGAGTCATGGAACAAACGCTGCCACCGCTCACCCCTGGAACTCTTTATCTGGTGGCGACGCCCATCGGCAATTTGGAGGACATTACTTTGCGCGCGCTTCGAGTTCTCAAAGAATGTGATGTCGTTGCAGCGGAAGACACGCGGCACTCGGGACAACTGTTGAAACACTTCGGCATTTCCAAGCCGCTGCTCAGCTATTTTCAATTTAACGAGGCCAAGCGGAGCGAAGAAATCATCGAGCGATTGCGACGTGGAGAAAAAGTTGCGCTGGTCACCGATGCGGGGAGTCCAGGGATCAGTGATCCGGGCGAGAGGGTGGTGAAAGCGGCGCTCGAGGCTGGTTTGCGCGTCGAAGCAATTCCTGGGGCATGTGCGTTGATTGCGGCACTGACTGCGAGCGGTTTGCCAACGGAAGAATTTCATTTCATCGGCTTTCTCCCGCATAAATCCGGGCAGCGCCGAAAACAACTGGAGCAGCTAAAAGCTTTTGACGGCACACTCATTCTTTACGAGTCGCCGTACCGCATTGAAAAGCTTTTGACCGAATTGAACGAAGTTTTTCCCGAACGCGGCGTTGTGTTGGCGCGCGAGTTGACCAAAAAATTTGAAGAATTTTTGCGCGGCACTCCTCACGAACTTTTGGAGATTTTGAAAAAGCGTTCGCTAAAAGGCGAATTTGTCGTGCTGGTCGAGGGAGCGCCTTTGAACTGAACGGATCAATGGGTTTGGCGCGCATCTTGACACTGCCCCCGCATCGACGGAGGGCCGACTTGCAGTCGGCTTTGCGTTGCCATGAATTTTCCGGGTAAGTTCCCCAAGGTGGCCCG
>JAYVSV010000103.1:0-3741 GCA_043775015.1 Verrucomicrobiota bacterium | reverse complement strand
GCCGGCGCCCTGACCGAAGTTGTTCCCCTGCCAGAAGAGGTCACCGTCGTCCAAGTTGGACGTCGGATCGCTGATTTGCAGCAAGGAAGCCGCGCCCGGTCCCGCGTTGTTCACCATGATGTCGAAGACAATGGTGTATTGATTCACCCGGGTGCCGCTGCCGTTGGGAGGGATGCGGTGGGTCATGACGTAACCAATTTGCCGGGTCAGATCGCCCGGCACCTGCATGATTTTTGCATCGACCCCGTTGATGAGCGAAACCCCCAAGGCCGAGCAGGTGCCAAAGGTGGTCAGGGTTGGACTGGAACCGGTGGGACCATCGAAGGTTGGATCAAAATATTGCAAGGCCGTTCCAATCGTCGGCGAGAGGTTGCCCCGTTCAAAATCCCATTGTCCGGTGACGGTACTCTGCGGGATGGTCGCCGGAATGCCACACGCCTCAGGCCCGCCCAAAGCCACCATTTCTGCGTCGGAGAGCTTGCCGGCTCGAATCTGAATGCTGTTCACCCACATCGTGCGGCGTTCATCCTGATCGCCGTCGCCGAAAAGAACGGCGGTCGGCAGCAAGGCCCGCCGCACAGCATCCAAACCTTGGTTGGCAGTCCAATCATCCTGTTTGATGCCGTCCACATACTTGGTTACCACCGGAGGCGTTGCAGCTTCGTCATAAGCGGCCACCACCCGGTGCCAGACTGATGGGGTGAACGCGCCCGTGCCGTTGTATCCGCCAGTGCCCTGGCCAAAGTTGTTCCCCTGCCAGAAAAGATCGCCGTCGTCCGCGTTGGATGTCGGATCGCTGACTTGCAACAAGGAAGCCGCGCCCGGCCCCGAGTTGTTCACCATGACGTCCATGATTAGGGTGTATTGATTGACCCGGGTGCCACCACCATTGGGAGCGATTCCATGAGTCATCCTGTAGCCAATTTTCCGAGTCAAATCGCCCGGAACTCGCATCACCTTTGCGATTTGGCCGTTGATGTCAGAAATCCCAAACGAGGTGGTGGTGCCGAACTGGGTCTTGCTCGAATTGGTGCCGCTCGGGCCGTCGAAGGCTGGGTCAAAGTACGCCAACGCATTGCCCACCGTGGCGCGGAGGTCGTCATTCTCAAAGTCCCATTGACCAGTAACCAGGGTCGTAGATCCGCCTGACACGGTGACGCTGAAAGACCAGTCATTGGTGTGCGAAGCGGTCGCGGAGTCGGCGTAAACCAGGTGAACCGCATTATTGGGAGTGATCCAGCCTCCGCCGGGGATGTAGGCGATGGTGGTCTTGTTGCCAACCTTCACTTTAGTTTGCGGGGTGACAATCGTGCCGTTGATGGAGAGTTGGACGTTCCCGATGTTCACGGTGGTCGTGCCATCAAAAATTGTGATGGTGAGTTGGGACGCGGAGCTGTTGCCCGCCGAGCCAGCGGAGGGTTTAATGTCCGCGAGGTAAGGCGAGTTGTAAATAGCATTGGTCGAGCTGCGGAAAGCGAGAGGCGAAACGAGAGAACCATCGTTGATCAACAAGCGAGTCGCGGTGTTGGTGTCAACCGTGTAGAAATGCAGGCTTGTGCCGTGGGCTTGCTGCCAGTGCAGAATGCGGAACGGATACGCGCCAGTAACCGGGGCGGTGACCTCAATGATGTTTTCGACGTTCTGATTGGCAGTAAACGCCGCAGCACCAGCGCGCTGGAACTCGGCGATTTTGGTCGAAGAAAAATCGCGGGGATTCGCGCCGACATACAGCACATATCCGTCGTCATCGTTGACGTCGGTTCGATCTGCTGCTGAGCTGATCGCCAGAGTGTGGGTGCCCGCAGTCAACGGCAAGATGCCAACGACTTCGTCCGCAAATTGATCATACAAGCCTTCGGCGCCAGGGATGCCGGAAAACGGTACCGAAGCAAACTGGCCGAAAATGACAGCACCGGCCGCGTCACGGATATCCACGGTGGCGCCGTACTGTTCAAAATTCACGGTATCCGTGAAATAGGCGCCCAAGGCATTGGGGCCGGGGATGGCGATGTTGCTAATGGTGGTCCCGCCCGAGTCTGTGAGCAGTCCGCTGATCTGGCGTGAGGCTCGGAGGGAGCTGTTGGCGACGACGTTGCTGACGCTTGACTGCGCGGTGCGCACGACGAAGCCTGGGTTGCTCACCGAGTTGGTGGGTAAGGCCGCGCTGGCGGGAAGCAAAACGGCTGCGTTGACTCCGGCAGGCAGTCCGATCAAGGCCATCAGACAGGCAACTAGTGGGAACCTCCGAAAACTGCTTTTCGGAGTTGGGTTAAGGGTTGAGGTTCGATGTCTGGGGTGATTTGATTCATGACCCCTCCTTTGGGGGGGTGTTATTCGACGTTTGATTCTGTTTTCTTGCTTGGTCGTCTTTCGGTTCTTGGTTTGCGGCGCGTTTTCAGACCGCGCGCAGCGGTAATAACTTCAACCGCACGATTTGTTCGTAGCGGGCCAGGTTGTAGATCAGGTTGATCAGGCCAATCGCCGCCGCATTGCGCCGCCGCCCGATGGCGCGCAGGAAAAACCCTTTCATGCTTTGGCTCAGGTAGCCGAAAATGTGTTCGATCCGCACCCGGATCTTGGACTTCTGCCGGTTGTTTTCTTTCTGTTCCTCGGTCAACGGCCGGTTGCGATACGCCCGTTCGTGAATCTGACTGGTCACGGCTTTCTCTGTCAGCATCGTTTCGGCTTCGGCGCTCCGGTAGGCACTGTCGGCATACACCGCGCCGGCGGTGGGTTCGACTAACGATTCCAACATCTGGGAATCATGCACGCTGGCGTCGCTCACGGCATACTGCTCGATGAGTTTGCTCTGGGCGTCCGCCTTGACGTGGTTCTTGTAGCCGTAATGGACTTCCGCATTCTTCTTGGTCCAGCGCGCGGCCACGTCTTTTTGCCGCTGTTTGGCGGGTTGCTCCGCCCACGCCACGGGCGTCGCCCCACCCTTGATCGTCGCGTTTTCCTCCCGCGGGTTGCGCTGGCGCCGCACGTCCACGAAACTGGCGTCCACCAGTTTGCCGGGCGGGGCCAACAACCCGCGCGCCTGCAAACGCTGCCCGAAGCGGTCAAACAGTTTCTCGAACACGTCCGCCTGGATTAACGCCTCCCGGAAATCCCAGAGGCTGTTGGCGTCCGGCGCTTTGTCCGCCAGCGTCCAGCCAATGAACTGCTGAAAGCTCAACCGGTCACTGATCTGATACTCCGTCTGCTCGTCGGACAGATTGTAAAAGCGTTGCACCACGAGGGTCTTGAACATTTTCAACCGGTCGTGCGGCGGTCGCCCGCCCGGCCCTTTGGCGGGCTTGACCAACGCGGCGTCCAGCAACGGGCGGAACAACTCCCAGTCCACCACGGCATTGAGCCGGTTCAAGGGGTTGCCCTTGGCCAGCAGCCATTGGACACGCCGTTCGACGTCGAAGAAACCGAACGATTGAGGGGCTTGGCAGGTAGGCATGGCCAAGAATAATCTGCCGCCGTTTTCCCGACTACTATTCTCTTTCAGATTCTTCAGCGCTTTGAGTTTCCGGAGGTGCCCTTAACTTTAGACCGGTCTTCGCACTGCAGCCCAATCGCCGCCAGTGCTTCATTGAAACCGGTATCCACGTCACCCGTGAGGGCGCGGATGTGGTGGCTGGTGGTTGCAGCGGGTAATTCTGGCCGCGCAAACCGGACGTGCAAGGCTCGCGCTCTGAATGCCCCGGGCGCTTTTAGTGTGGTCGAATATCGGCTGGGCGATCATGCTGA
>JAYVSV010000102.1:0-38174 GCA_043775015.1 Verrucomicrobiota bacterium | reverse complement strand
ACTCCGCTGAAATTTCCAATGCCTCCTCCAATAGCCACGCAGCACACCATTGGCCGAACACTACTGGCGAGGACGCCCGCCGCTACTTCGGAATTCGGGTTCAAACATCTTTCGCTGCGCACGGAGCAAACTGATCTGTTCGGTTCGAGCTACTGCACCTTTTCCTGAGCATCGACCTTCGTGGTGGTGACGTGCCAATCAAAGAAGAGTTGATTGCGAACTTTGCCGTGCGCGCGATCCTTCGGCAAAAAAGGATAATAAGCGGCCAGGCTGACTGCGTTGAGTTGATCGGCGTCAACTAATGCCCAGGTTGCAGATGGATTACGAATTTCTCGAACGCGTTTTGGTAATTCATCCAGCCCCGAAGCTCCGCTGGGAAGACTTCCATACGGATAGCCAAACGGGCGCGAGATCACGTCATTGGTTTTATTTTGCACTTCCACGCTGACGAGATAACTCAACGGTTGGCGCAAGGAATTCAACGGGGTGCCGGAGCCGGCTGCGGTCCAGGCGCGTTCTGCCGCCGGGCAGATCGCTAATTGCAAACGCCGCACTTCCGGAGTCGGCGCAGACAATCCGAGATAGGTCGCGATGTAAAACGGCAGCCGTATCCGGGCGTCCTTGCTGCCGTCGTTGTAATAGGTGTCGTAAAATCCCTGCCAGACCGGACCGGGCAGGCGGTCGTCGTGGTCGCTGGTGTACATCTCAATGGCGGTCCCAAGCTGTTTTAAATTGCTGACACACTTGATGCGGTGCGCGCTCTGTTTCGCCTTCGCCAATCCCGGCAACAAAAGTGCGGCGAGAATCGCGATGATCGCAATGACTACGAGTAGTTCAATGAGAGTGAACGCATTCAGGCCCCGGGCCTTTTTTTGGAAATCCAATCCAGTCATACAACCTTTTTTAAGAACGATTAAACCATCGCCATTTATTTCGCGCTGGCAAGATAATTGACGCGGCGCGCCAACCAAAATTCACCTCTCTCCTTTACGTGATTTTTTTTTAGCTCTAACATGGATTTGTGATTCTGCTCGAAGCGTGCCCGGTATTCAAAAACCTGAACGAACAGGAGCTTTCGCACGTTCGCTCGGTGACGCGTGAATTCACCCTGGCTGCGGGAGAAAAAATTTTTAAAGAGGGCGACCCCGGCAACGGAATGTACATTCTCAAGAGCGGGTTGGTGCAAATATCGGTCGTGCTCAATCAATCGGATCAGATCGTGCTGACCCGGCTCAAGCCGGGAGATCTTTTTGGAGAAATGGCCCTGCTCGATGAAAACCCCCGCTCCGCCTCCGCCACGACTGAAACCGAGACCATCGTCTATTTTATTTCGCGAGACGATCTGTTGCTCATGCTGGAAGGTATTCCGCGTCTCTCCTCGTTTTTCGTGCGCGAGTTGAGCCAGCGACTGCGCGCTTTCAATTCGCAATACGTGCGCGAAATATTGCAGGCCGAACGCCTGTCGTTGCTCGGACGGTTTGCCAGTTCAATCGTTCACGATTTAAAAAATCCGTTGAACATTATTGGTCTCGCTTCCGAAATCGCCGCAGCAGAAAACGCCAGCGTTGACACACGCCGCACGGCGCGGGACCGCATCGCCAAACAAGTCAAGCGCATCGGCGGAATGCTCGACGAAGTGCTGGAATATGCGCGCGGTTCACAACCGGACATGGTTTTGGTGGAAACAGATTTCGCGCCGTTCGTTCAAAGCGTTGTCGAAGAATTACAGCCAAACGCCAAAGCCAAATCGGTGCTGCTGAAATTTGAAAATGATCCCCCTGAACTGGCGCTATTAATCAATCCACCGCGGTTGACCCGCGTTTTTCATAACCTGATTCTGAACGCGATCGACATGCTGCCCGATGGCGGCACGATTTTCCTTCGCTTTGCCCAAGAGCAAAAGACGCTGGTCACGGAGATTGAAGACAGCGGGGCGGGAATTTCTCCGGAAATCATCGACACGCTGTTCGATGCGTTCGCCACGCACGGAAAGCCACGCGGCACCGGGCTTGGTCTTTCGATCTGTAAACGAATTGTTGAGGATCATGGCGGGCGTATTTATACACGGAGCGAGCCAGAGCGCGGCGCCATCCTTGGTTTCACTTTGCCTCTTCCTTAATTTTAATCGTGAATCGGATTCGCTTACTCCCTGAACACGTTGCCAACCAAATTGCCGCCGGCGAAGTGGTGGAGCGTCCCGCCAGCGTCGTGAAGGAGCTCGTGGAAAACGCGCTCGATGCCAGGGCGACGCGCGTCATCGTGGAAATCCAGGCGGGCGGGCGGAGTTTGATTCGTGTGACCGATGACGGATTCGGCATGAGCAAAGATGACGCGTTACTTTGTCTCGAACGACATGCCACGAGCAAGATTCGCCAGGCGGAAGATTTAAGCGCGATATCGACCATGGGTTTTCGCGGAGAAGCATTGCCAAGCATTGCCAGTGTGAGCCGCTTCACCGTGACCACGCGCGAGCGTGAAAGCGATGCGCCCGACGGAACACAAGTCATCATCAACGGTGGAAAAATTCTCGAAGTCAAAGCAGCCGGCAGCGCAACCGGAACCAGCATCGAAGTGCGGCAACTTTTTTTCAATCTGCCCGCGCGACGGAAATTTTTGCGCAGCGAAGAAACGGAATCGGCGCACATCCAACATTATCTCACGCTTGCTGCGTTTGCTTATCCGGAGGTCGCGTTCACTTTCTTGAAGGACACCCGGGTCGTGTGGCAGTTGCCCGCCGCGAAGGTTGAAGGGCATCACGAATCCCGCAGCCACGCGCTGCGCGAGCGAATGCGCGCCTTGCTCGGAGGCGAATTGAAATTGTTGGCCGTGAATTTTTCCAGCGAACTTCTTTCGACCGAAGACAATTCTGATTCTGAAACGTCGTCCTCGGAAACTCGAAATGCCAAATTTCATCTCTGGGGTTTCATCGGCGCGCCGGGCGTGGCCCGCTCGACGCGCGAAGACCAGCACGTTTTCGTGAACCGTCGTCCGGTCGAAAATCGTGGATTAAATTTCGCGCTGCTCGAAGGCTATCACACCGCCTTGATGAAGGGCCGTTATCCGGTCTGCTGTTTGTTCCTGGAAATTGATCCGGCGGAAGTGGACGTGAACATTCATCCTTCCAAACGCGAAGTGAAATTCCATCGCGAACGGACCGTCCGGCAACTCGTCGCGCAAGCCGTGCGCGAAACGTTGTTGAAGTTTCATTCGCCTCCTGAAACGACGCAGCAGAATTCCACCACAGAGACAGCAATCGCACCGAGCGCCGGAACAATTTTTCTTGGGCGCCAAACGCCCGCTCCTCCGTTGGAACTAACCTCGCCGCCAGTTCCCAAGCCGCTGGAAAGGCCGGCGGAGCTGCCCAATTTTCCAAAACTTTCCAAGCCGTTGCCGAACTGGCCGACGGCCGAACCGCTTTCGCATTCCGACGCGGCGGCTCAACTCAAAACTCAAAACTCAGAACCAAAAACTTCCACCGATCCCGTCCCGTTGCTGCGCGTCCCGTTACGCTTGGTTGGCGTGGTGGGAAAACTTTACGTCGTGCTCGAATCCGATCGCGGTTTGGTTTTGCTCGACCAACACGCGGCGCACGAACGCATTTTATTTGAACAAATGTTGCGGCGGCTTGAAGAGCAAGGCAACGCCATGTCGCAACGCTTGCTTCTGCCGGAAACGATTGAGTTGTCGGCCAAGGACGGCAATTTCCTGCGCCAACAACTGCCATCGCTCACGCGGCTCGGTGTGGGTCTGAGCGAATTTGGCGAGCGCACCTTTCTCCTCGATGCCCTGCCTCCATTCGTCAAAGTTTCTGAGCCGCGTCGCTTTGTTCTGGAACTGATCGATGAATTAAAAGCGGCCGGGCAAAGCGTCAATGCACTGCGCCTGGGCGAACACACGGTTGCGAAAACCGTTTGCCGCCACGCCGTCAAAGCGAATGATCCATTGGCGCGCGAGGAATTGGAAAATCTCGTTGACGACCTCCGCCATTGCACCATGCCCTACACCTGTCCGCATGGACGTCCGACGCTGATCGAAATGAATTATCGCGAGCTGGAGAAAAAATTCGGGAGAACGCAGTAGGCGCCATCACCTCGGCGAGTCATTTAGAGCGGATTAAATAAAACTGTGGCCGTAATTTCCCAATCCCCGGGCAGCGGCTGTGTTCCGCGCAGCGGAACCAGCCGCAGCGGTCACTCCATTTCAAAGCCATCCGAACTGGTCGCGCGCTGCGGCTGGTCTCCGACACAGCCGCTGTCCAAGCCATGTGAACGGCCATAGTTTTAATTAAACCCGAACTCCGAGGTTGAAATGCGGGATCTGGAATGGAGCGCGGCGTTGACGCCGCTTCATCGCCGACCATCAAGTGGGGTTGCGCGCGCACAAAAACATTCCAACTTAAAGCGGCGTCAACGCCCCGCTCCGACACAACTTGACGCGCACGTTATTTCGGAGTTCGGGTTAAACCGCTCTAGCTGAATCACGAGTTCGCAGAACCAAAAAAAAAGGCCGCCCCAATTGGAGCGGCCTCTGGTAAAAAAACTGTTTACGTCGGCGTTGGTGCGGGAGCGACTTCTTCGACACTTGCGTTTTGCACGAGGAAATCGATGACTTTTTCAGCCTGAAGTTGCTCGACGATTTCCGGGATGCCATTGCGCTTCTGCAATTCCTTCACGAATTTCTCCGGAGCCATCTGGTAATTTGCGGCGAGCTGTTGGATTCGTTGCAGCACTTCGTTTTGCTCGACCTTGATCGATTCCTTCTCGGCAATTTTCTGAAAGAGGAACGACGCCTTCACGCGATCTTTGGCGGTCGCGCTGGCCGAGTTGAAAATCTCGTTCTTCTGCTGGTCAATCGTTTCCTTCGAAATGCCGCGCTTTTGATTTTCGCTGACGATGTTGTAAACGACGTTGCGCGTTTCCTGCACGACCACCGACTCCGGCAACTCGCATTGCACACGGGCCAGCAAACCCTCCACGATCTGTCCGCGCACGCTGCGTTCCTGTTTGTATTTCAATTCGTTGGCCAGATCAGTGCGTACGCCTTCCCGTAATTTATCGAGGTTCTCCGCCCCAAAACTTTTGGCAAATTCGTCGTTCAATTCGGGCAACTGCTTCTCCTTCACTTCCACGATCTCAACTTCATAAACTCCTTTTTTGCCCTGGAGTTGTGGCGTGACAAAATCCGCTGGAAAATCAACATTCACCGCTCGTTTGTCGCCCGCTTTCGCGCCAATCAACTGATCGGCAAAGCCGGGAATGAACGAGGTCTTTTCCACGTTGACCCAGAAATTCTTTTGTTCCGTCAAGCCACGTGCCGCCGGAGCCGTGTCGGTGATCGGCTTGCCATCGGTGGTGCCGTTGAAATTCACCACAGCGACATCGCCTTCTTTGAGTTCGCGGGTGACGGTCTTGAAATCGGTTTGCCGATCGCGCAACAGATTGATCGCCTTCTCGACATCTTCATCGCTGACTTCGCCTTTTTCGCGTTTGGCGGCAAGCCCTTTGTAATCGGGCATTTCAAATTCCGGCGCGGTCTCGATCGTGGCGGCGAACTGGAGCGATTGACCTTTGCCAAATTGAATTTCTTCGATGTCGGGATAGCCCACGACGTCGAGTTTCTGTTCCTTCACCGCCTGGCGATACGCGTCCGGAATCAGCTTCTTTTTAACCTCGTCCTGGATGTCGGCTTCGTAACGTTTGGCAACCATTTCCTTTGGTGCTTTGCCGGGACGAAAACCGGGCAACGCCGCCTGGCGCTGATAATTTTTCGTCATCTCCTCAAAGGCGCTATCGACCTGTTGAGCTTCGAGTTCCACCCGCAATAATTTTTTGCACGGGGCCAAATTTTCTACCGTTACATTCACAGAGAACCTTTCCTGTCGTCGTTGAGGCGCGAAGCAACCGTGATCCGCGCCAGTTTTGAATTTCGCCAAAAAGCGAGTGGGAGAACCTATTTAAGGAGGGTAGCTGCGTCAAACAAAGACTTTGTTTTCAAAGTCCGACAGGTAGGGCGCGTCACTCCGTGCGCGCCGCTTCGTATCTTGCGAACCAGCGGCGCGCACGGAATGACGCGCCCTACCACCCATTGAAATAAACCTTCACAGAAATCCGCAAATCGGCTTTTATCAACCGAACAAATGAATATCGGGCCGTCCCGGTTGCAATCGGCGCGCCTCGTGACCGCCGTCTCCCGCCATTGCGGGATTGGGTCGCTATCCCGCCAATACATCCCAAACCAGATACAACTCGTCGCCGTGACGTTTCATGGATTTCATTTGCAAACGAACGGCGTCGTTTAATTTTTCAATTCCCTTTCCATCGGCCAAGGTCGGCGCGTTGCGTCCGCCAAAAACCACCGGGCAAAGTGTTTGATAAACTTCATTCACCAAACCGGTGCGGAACAGCGCCGCGTTGATTTCTCCGCCGCCCTCGCACAAAAGTTTTTTTACGCCCCATATTTTCCGCAACCATCGGAGCGCTTTGACGAAATCGACTTCGTTTTTTCCAAACACCGCGACTTCCGCACCCAGTTGGCGGAGGCGATCCACCCGTTTCTGGCTCGCTCGCTCGCTCACGAGAATAATGATCGGTGAAAACTTGTGTTTGAAAATTTCTGCGGACGGATGGATGGAACCGGAGCCACTCACAATCACGCGCAAATTGTATTCGGCCAAACCTTTGCGCAAACGCATCCGGCGATATTTCGCCGCGCCGGGGCCAAGATTCACCGCGACCGAATCGACCGTGCGCGCGCCGGACATCACGGCATCGGCGTAGGTGCGAAGTTTGAGCAGGAGATCGTGGTCGCGCGGACTGCTGAACGGCACGAATTTTCGATTGGCCGGCGCAATTTTTCCATCCGCCGTCGTGGCGATGTTCAAATAAACGAACGGCAAATTATTTTGATTTTTAACTCCAGACTCCGCGCGCATTTCAGAAAGACGTTTGCGGCAATCCATCAATGCCGCAACTGAAAAGCGTCCCTCACCACAACCGGTTCAATGCAGCACATGGCGTTTGATCAGGTGATAAACGTCGGCGGCTTGCAGTTGGCCGTTCGAGAGCAATTCTCGCCGATTCGAAATGAAGATGGGAAAGTCGGCGGGATTTTCCGGGATGCGTCCGTGTGAACCTTTCACCAATGTCGCGTCGAGCGGGATGACATCCATCAACATGCGGAAACCGAGTTTTTTTTGCAGCAACCGCCAGAGGATTTTCAACTTCACCGCCGGAATTTTCGGATCGAGAAACAGTTCAACCGGATCGTAGCCGGGCTTGCGATGAATATCGACGCAACGCGCAAAATCGGGCGCCTTCGCATCGTCGAGCCAGTAATAATAGGTAAACCAGGCATTCTCTTTCGCGATGACAATCAAGTCCCCCGCACGAGGATGATTGATCTGCATTTCCTCTTTTTCTTTCGCGCCAAGCACGCGCTCCACGCCTTCGATCTGTGCAAGAAGTTCCCGAACATGCGGCTCACACGAGGGGTGTGCGAGATAGATGTGCGCCACCTGATGATCCGCGACGGCAAACGCTTTACTCGCGCCGTAATCGAGCAATTCGCGGCCAAGCTCTTCCTTGATCGTGAGCCAGCCGTCCTTCCGCAAAATGCGATTGAGATGAACCGGCGTGTCCACCGGCGTAATTCCATATTCGGAAAGCAAAATAATTTGCACCCCGCGAGTTTCGAAAAAAGAAATCAAATCACCAACGATGGTGTCGATGGCGCGGAGGTCGGGAATGATGGCGGGATTAAGTGTTCGGAGTTCCGCCTTCAAGCGGTCTGCGTACGGAGAAGTTCCTTTCGTGGAGTTCCCAACCAGACCGCTTGAAGACGGAACTCCAAACGGGCCGTGTCGCTGCAAATTGTAATCGAGATGCGGCAGATAAATTAAATTCAGCGTGGGCAAATATTTCTTTTCAATCCACTTCGCCGACTCCGCAATCCAGCGCGAACACGCCTCCGGCTCGCCTTGCGGAGTTTTGATTCCGGCGGCGGGCCCCCAAAAAGTCGGGAACGGGAATTCGCCGAGATCTTTTTTGATTTCTTCGCGAATGGAATACGGAGACGAATAAATATCGAAAAACTTTCGCCCGTCAGCGGGATACATCGGGCGTGGCGTGATGGAATAATCAGCGGTGGAATACATGTTGTACCACCAGAAAAGTTTGGCGCAGGTGAACTTCGGCTCGATTGCGCGCAGCTCATCCCAAATTTTTTGCCCATGCACGATGCGGTTCGACTGTTTCCAGAATTGCACCTCGGCCAGTTCGCGGTCGTACCAGCCATTGCCGACGATTCCGTGCTGCGCCGGAGTTGACCCAGTGGCATACGACGACTGGGCGGTGCAGGTCACAGCCGGGAATGCGGGCGTGATGTTCGCCTTGGAACCGCGCTGCAAAAATTCCCGAATCTTCGGCGTGTGCTTGCCAATGAGCGATTCAGTCAGCCCAACAACATTGATGACAGCATTACGATTCATTCGACCTGTTGATATGCGAAAACCTCGTCCGGCGAAATTGTATTTTGCACCGTGCGACGGCTTGGCGGCGGCTTGGACCCGGAAAAATTTCATTCCTGAAGTTGGAACCGGCGTGATCCACTCGGTCTCAGGACATTTACCGGCAACGTTCGTGACCGCACCCAAGAGCGCGACGTTGGTTCCGCTTTGCACTTCGTAATTTAACGCCTCGCTGCCTGGCCAACTGAGCCGCGCCCGAGTCGTGGCGCCGTTGAATCACTCCAAACCACTGCAGTGCCTTGTGGTGAAACCAGCGTGATCCGCAAATCGCCGCGCAAGGGATGATCCGTTTTCACGCGAACCCCAACGGGTTCGCAGATCAAAGTGTTGGTCACAAACAAACTGTAATTCGTGGTTTGAAGTTTGCGTTGCAACAAAGCGTTTGTCCTGAATTTCAAACGGCGGGCAGCTCAGAATTCTCTGAACAAAGGCGCACGAATTCGGACTCTTTGTTTTGGCTGTTCACGAAAAGAAAACCCGCCGCTGCAAGAACGATCAGGAGGTGTATCCAAGGAATAGCACTTTTAGAATTCACGACGACGCTTAAATCAAATTCGGCAAAAACATTTTTGCGTTGCGAGTCAGTCTTCGCCATCGTCGTTACCTTCGCGTGTTTTAGTTCAACCGCCATTTCGTGAGCGCTACATCCATTTTGCACCGTGTAGCACCAGCATCATTGTTGAAGCCCGTGCCAAAGGCGGTCAGGAGCGTGCCATCCGGCAACAAGACGGTGGAGGTTGACTGGACGCTGCAAAACCAGGAACGCTCATCTTTCAAGTTGCCCGTCCATGTTGCCAGAACATAGCGGTGGTTGAAATCCCACGTTTGCCCATTGTCCCGGCTGAGCATGCCTTCGACGCCGAACTGTGGGAACCCTTGGGCGTTGTTCGGGTAGCCCAGACGCACAACGTACGTCATTAGAATGTTCTTGTTGGGCAGGAGCACCATGCTCGGATGATGACGACCCCACTCGTAGAGCCGCTTCGGATCAGACCAATTTTTCCCCTGGTCTTTCGAGATCGAGATAGCAAGCCCGCCGTAGTGATCAAACTGATGCCGGGCGAATCGTTGCGGATAATCGGTGCGGCACGCCGCCACCCAATTACCATTGCCAGCGATGATCAGGTGGACTTCGTTCACTCCAAGCCACTGCGGGACCTTGGCCGCCTCGCTCCACGTTTGTCCCTCGTCCGGGCTGGTGCGGAAATAGGCTTGAGAGTATGGGGCGTCAGATGATCCCCAAGGCACACCAGTCGGCGCCCAACAGCCCTGAGCCACGCGCTCAACCCGGCCCTTGGCAACGCGCACGACCAACAGCGGATCCCAGGCATAGCTTTCAGCACTTGATGCTTTCAAAGCACTACCCTTCCAAGTGTGGCCATAATCCAGACTGCTCCAGAGTGTCTTGAGGTCCTCGGGAAAGGCCAACAGCTTTCCCCGGCTTAGCCGAGTCAGCCCTAGACCTATGCCGTTGGGTTGCCCGGCGGCATCCACACTCAGCCATTGTCGCTGGCTCCACGTCTTGCCGTGGTCGTCACTGGTGATGAAGGCTGAGTGGATCGGTTGGCCGGACTGCACCAGCATCAACAACCGATCCTTTTCGGGCAGATAGACCAGATACGGCATCTGGGCATTTTCGCCGTTCCACGTCTGGCTGATCCATTGCATTTCGGCGCGTATCGCAACGGGTTTCTTTTCGCCGTCGAGCCGGAGCACCACATGTTCCCGCTGCCCGAGCGGGTGGGGCTTCGATGCGGGAAGGTATTGCTCCAACTGTTCCCGTGTCACCGCCTGCCCACCAAAATCTCGAGCGTCGATCGCGTTCACCGCTGGGGCCAACATCGATTCTCCGCCGATCGCGCCGCAAGTCGCTGACGTCGCCGCCCACATTACGATGCAGATTCTGGCCAGTCTCATCCGCGTGCAACGCGTGAAGAGGGTCATGGTTTTCTCTTGAAGGCGAATCAGCATATCCGGGTGTAGGCTTGCGCGCCGTGGGGAAGGTTGTCAACTTCGCTCTCTCTCCGCTCAAGCCAACTACGTCTGAAACCAACTGCAAAACAAGACTTGCACGGGCGAACACAGGTATAACGTCGAGGCTAATGAGCCGGACGCAAAAGCAATTCTCCCTGAACCTAACGGCGTCAGAAGATTAATTTTCCATCCGTCGCCGGATCGCTGGAGGAAGACCTTTCGGAATTAGCCATTTTCAAGAATTGACTCCTTTCAGAATGGAACCATTTCCAGCGGATTTCGTTGTTTTAATTTCTTACTGTTCTACTTGCGTTTGAACGCTGACGGCGATAAGCATCTGCTTACAACATTCCCATCAAAACAAAAGAAGTTACCACTATGAAAAACTCGCTACCTCGAATCGCCCAGGTTTTACTCGTCAATTTGGTTTCCAGCCTCTTGTGGCTGCTGATGGGCTGGGGCTTTGGATTGGCGCAGGATGCCCGAGCGACCGTCCTCTCCTGGTCGGGTGCTAGTGGCAGTGCCGGGACTTGGAGCGATTCGGCAAATTGGGGTTTTGTCGGCACGCCCGGCAATGGAGACACTCTGATATTTCCGGGCGGCGCGGCGAGGTTGACCAATACGAACAACATTCCGAGCCTGATCTTGAGTCAAATTCGTTTCGTGGGCGCCAGTGGCGGCTACAACATTTACGGAAATGCGTTCACGCTGACCAACAGCCTCCCCGCCACCAACAGTGCCGGGGCCAACACGATATTCAGCGACATCACCTTTGGCAGCACCGATCTCGCCGTCGAGGTTGGCGGCGGGGTGAGCCTCACGTTGAGCGGCGCGTTGGGCGGAACTGGCGGTCTGATCAAAAGCGGCGCGGGCACGCTGATTTACGCCGGCAATACCGCCAACACATACACCAACAAGACTTTTGTAAACGCCGGCACGCTCTTCCTCAGCAAGACCACCGTGTTTGACTCCGCCCTGCATGGGCCGCTGATCATCGGTGATGGGATTGGCGGCGTGAATGCGGACATCGTGCAGTTGTCCGGGATCGAACAACTTTCCGATGCAGTCACGCCGGTTACCGTCAACTCTTCTGGCTTGTTCGCTCTGAATGCCGTTGGCGAATATTTTGGCTCCTTGTCCGGAAGCGGCAATGTCACGCTGGGCAACGGCTTTCCTAGAATTGGATACGACGGCACATCCACAACTTTCAATGGCGATATCAGTGGAGCAGGCGGCGTTTATAAGCGCGGGGGCGGCACTCTAACTTTCAATGGTAATAACAGCTACACTGGTAGCATGCAGATTGATGTGGGAACGCTTCTCGTAAACGGATCGCAGCCGCAGAATCCCGTGACCGTCACCTCGGGCGGAACGATTGGCGGCAGCGGCACGGTGGGCAACATCAATGCTCTCGGTGGCAGTACGGTTTCTCCCGGTTCCAGCCCCGGCAACCTCACGAGCAGCAATGTCGTGTTCACCGCCGCGACGGTCTTCAAGGTCGAACTGAACGGCCCGACGGCGGGAACGAATTATGATCAACTGAACGTGCGCGGCAACATTAATCTGGGAGGCGCCACGCTCTCCTTGTCGGCCAACTTCACTACACCGGTCGGCCTAAGCAACGAGTTCGTCATCATCAACAATGACGGCGCGGACGCCATCACTGGCACATTTATCGGCTATCCGCCCGGCACGACCTTTGGCAGCACGGGTTTCTTCGTGGCAATCAGCTACACGGGTGGCGACGGGAATGACGTCTCGTTCAAGGTCGTCCAAATACCCGGAGATACGGTCGGCGCAACCGTCGTCAGTGGCAACGGCAGCGGCGCAATTGATCCGAATGAATGCAGCAGCCTCTACCTGGTCATCACGAACAAGACCGGTGCCATCATGACTAATATCAATGCGACGTTGTCCAGTACGACTCCTCAAGTAGTCGTCACGCAGCCTTACTCAACCTATCCGAACGCGCCGGGCCATGACAAAAGCACCAATGCCATCGCGTTTCAGATTTCGACGCTGCCGGGGTTTCTGTGCGGGAGCAACATCACTCTGAACCTAGCCGTGACCACCTCCAGCCACGGCGCATTCATTATGCCGGTGACGCTCTCGAGCGGGGCCACCTCACTCGTTCCTTTACGATACGATGTCGGCACTTCCACCAACATCCCGGACATTGGGACGATTGAATCCACCAACATCGTGTCGAGCTTTGGGAATCCAATCGGCAAAGTGTCGGTTTCGCTTTGGCTGACCCACCCATTTGACGGCGATTTGAATATCTCGCTCATCTCCCCGGACGGTGTGATTGTGGACCTGAGTTCCGGCAACGGTGCCGGCGCCAATTTCGGCAGTGGCTGCGCGCCAGACGGCAACCGCACGACCTTTGATGATACGGCGTCCACGTCCATTACGGCCGCCAGTTCCCCATTCATCGGAACCTTCCGGCCTGAAGGCAGTCTGGCTTCCCTCCTTGGCGGCACGGCCAACGGCAACTGGCGGCTTCGAGTCACCGACAACTTCGGCGGCACGCTGGGAACTCTGCGCTGCTGGTCGCTATTCCTCTACCCCGTGACTTGCGCGCCCGGTGGTGGTGTTTGTGATCTCTGCCCGAATGTAACCCTTTACAGTGCGATCGGAACCGGCAGCTCGATTCAATCAGATCGGCTCTTACGCGATGGGTTCTCTGCTTCCTGCGGCGCTCCGAAATTTTGTTCCGGACCGTTTTTTTCCGGCAGTCAGGAATATGATGCTCACACTTTCCGTAATGGTCCTTCCAACGCCTGCATCACCGTGACGCTGACCGCGCCGACGACCGACCTTATGAGCGTGGCGTACCTTAATTCCTTCAACCCGAACGACCAGTGCACCAATTTCCTTGCCGACAGCGGAAGCAGCACCGCGTTGTTCTTCCCTATTGCACCGATCAGCTATTCCTTCAACGTGGCTTCAAACGCGGTGTTCGTGGTGACCGTCAATGGCGTGGACGGCGCGCGGGGAGCTTATTCATTGAGCGTCACAGGTGGCGACTGCCGCCCAGCGCTCAATATCACGAAGGTTCCATCGACCAACGTGCGGCTGGATTGGCCGACTTCGTCCGGCGGATACCAACTCGAAGGCACGCCGACGCTTACGTCGCCCACTTGGACCACCGTGACCAACGAACCTATCGTGACCAGCAGCCGTTACACGGTCACTAACAGCGCCGCCGGGACCAATAAATTCTACCGACTACGCAAACCCTAGCCGGAGATTTCACTCTCCCTAAGACTGTGCCTTCTGCCCTCCGATCTATGATCGGAGGCGCAATCGCTGGTGACGTTGCCTGGTTAGGAACGCTTAAACCCTGCGCCAATCGCCAGCCGGCCGGATGCCGATTTCGCGCAAATATCTGAAACGGCTCGAACGCTGATGGAAGCGCGTCAGCGTTCGGTCTTTGATTCGGATCCAATCCACTTACTCGGGAGGTGGTTCGTTCAGCCACCTGTCTGCTGGCAGGCAGGCCCATCTGGTTCTAGGGTGTCCCGTCCGGTCCGGGTGCCGGGTCGGTCTGCCGCACGCCCTCTCCCAGCGGGCATGGAGGGCAGGAGGAGACCTGCCATACCCATTCAATCCTGCTGGCTCGCCAGCCTCGCCATTCTAAAACATTTGGAATAGTCTTGCGCCAGCCAATAGAGTGCTGACATAAGCCTCCTCAAACGGCGGCAAAAAAACAAAGCTATGCTCCAGGCAAAACATCGAACAAAGCCAGAGTGCCTCGGCCTGATCGGCCTCGGCCTGATGGGCACGGCGCTCACCGAGCGATTGCTCGAACACGGCTACCGGGTGGTGGTGTGGAATCGCAGCCGCGAGAAGGCAGACTCTCTCCTCGCGCGCGGTGCGGAATGGAGCGACAACCCGCTGGCCGATTGCCCGCGCGTGATCATCAGCCTCTACACCTCCGAGGTGGTGATGCAGGTGCTTGATCAGTTGCGGGAGGGATTGCGCCCCGGCCAAATCATCCTGGACACCACGACAGGCGAACCCGCACTGACGGCAGCCTTGGGTGAAAAGCTGGCGGCGCAGGGCGTGCGTTATCTTGATGCGCCCATCTCCGGTTCGAGCGAGCAAACTCGGCGCGGTGAAGCCACCGTCATCGTGGGCGGTGACCGGACGACGTTTGAAGCCTGCGCCGATTTGTGGCGGGTGATGGGACAGAAAGTCTTTCACGTCGGCGCTTGCGGCAGCGCGGCGAAGATGAAATTGATCAGCAACCTCGTGCTGGGATTGAACCGAGCCGCGCTCGCGGAAGGGTTGGCGTTTGCCGAGGCAATCGGCGTGTCACCTGCGGCGGCGTTGGAAGTCATGGCTGGCAGCATGGCCTACTCGCGCGCGATGGATGCGAAAGGCCGCAAGATGATCGAGCGCGATTTCACCGTGCAGGCGCGTTTGACTCAGCACTTGAAAGATGTGCGGCTCATGTTGCAGGTGGCGGACGCGGCGGGAATGACGTTACCGCTGGCCGACACGCATCGCCGCGTGATGGAACAGGCGGAGGCCGCTGGTCTGGGGGAACTGGACAACAGCGCCATCATTGAGGTGTTGCGCAAACCCGTGAAGGACGCGCCGCCGTGACCGCCCCAACTCTTTCCTCACGCGCCCGCGTCGCCGTGTTGTTCGCGGCGGTGGGCGGACTGCTCTTCGACGGACTGGAGTTGGGGCTGATGCCGGTCGCGTCGTTGTCCGTTTCGCAAAGCCTCTTGGGTGCGGCCTACACGCCGACATTGGGCGGCGACTGGTTCGCGTGGTTCACGGCGGCGCTCATGCTGGGCGCGGCAGTGGGTGGAATTTTTCTCGGCAGCCTGGGGGATCGCATCGGTCGCACTCGTGCGCTCGGCGTGAGCATTCTTTTCTACTCGGTGTTCGCTGGCCTGGGTGGTTTAGTGCGCAGCCAGGAACAAATGCTGGTGTTGCGTTTCCTTGTTGGCTTAGGTGTGGGCGGAGTCTGGCCGAACGCCGTGTCGCTGGCGGCGGAATGCTGGCCGGACAAGTCACGGCCACTCGTCGCCGGATTGATGGGCGCGGCGCTCAACGGAGGCATCCTCATGCTCTCGCAAATCGCCCGCACCTGGCACATCACGCCTGAGTCCTGGCGATGGATTTTCAAATTAGCTGCGGCCCCGGCAGCGATCGGAATGCTGGTGCTGTTGGCGTTGCCGGAATCGCGGCTCTGGCTGGCAACCCGTAGCCGCCGACGTGAGGAGGCGGATCGTGCAGCCGCGGAAGCGTCCGCCTCCTCACGTCGGCGGCTACCTTCGCCAATTCTCGAACTCTTTCACCCGCCGCTGTTGCGCCTGACACTCATCGGAATTCTGCTGGGGACCATTCCCATGGTGGGCGCGTGGGCGGCGAGCAAGTGGATGATTCCCTGGGCGGACAAAATCGGTGGCGCGACGCAGCCGGGTTACAAGGCAATCACGCAAGGTTGGTGGGCGTTGGGCGCGGTGCTCGGCAGTTTCTTCGGCGCGCAAATCGCGGCGTGGCTGGGACGTCGCCGGGCTTACGGCCTCATCAGTGCCGGGGCCACCGCGCTGACTTTGGTGCTGTTCCTCGGCACGGCTCCACTGCAATCGTCTTTCCTGCCGATCGTTTTCGCACAAGGTTTTGTCGCCACGCTGTTCTTCGGCTGGTTGCCGTTGTATCTGCCGGAACTTTTTCCCACGCACGTCCGCGCCGCCGGCAGCGGCATCGCCTACAACGTGGGACGTTTTGCGACAGCGGTGGGCGTGTTTTTCGCAGGCCTATTGTTTGCGGCTGTGGGCGGCTCCTATTCGCGTGTCGGTTCGCTTTGCGGACTTATCTACGCCCTCGGACTGATCGTCATCTGGTGGGCACCGGACACTTCCAACAAAAAACTCCAAGAATGAAAATTACTTTGAAACAACTGACTGTTGTCGCCGCACTCTCGAAATTCCATCGCGTACTGCGATGGCTAATTCGGAGCGCGGACCGCCGAGTCCGCGCGTTGCGGAAGGCCGACTCGGAACGCGCGGACTCAGCGGTCCGCGCTCCGTTCGCCCCTGCGTTGGCCATCGTTGTGCTCCTTTTCGCGCTGGCCACGCCTGCGGTCGCCGCCGATTCTCCATTGCAGCTCAAACTTCTCTTTTCCAACCCCCAGGACATCACCGACACGTGGGGCAAACTGCATTTTGGCGTGACGCCGGTGCGGTTGATTCGCGCGTGCGAAGACCCCGGGTTCACGGTGGTCGGCTGCTTCCCGCGACCCGATGGCTTGTGGGAGGTGTTTGGCCAACAGTTGCAAGAGATCGGCAAGGGAAAAGACTCGTTCGAGGAAACCAACTCGTGGAAAATCATTCGCGCTACCACCCGCGACGGCGTGACGTTTGAGAACCAGGAGACGGTTCTCGATCAACCGGCCGCCCCATGGACACAACACGCGGCGATAGCCTACAATCCGGACGCGAAGGAATACCTGCTTTTGAAGTTGAAGATGGACAGTTCCGGATTCGCTTACACGGCGTTCTTCAGTCGCGACGGGAAGCAATGGCAGGAGCATCCCGGCAATCCGCTGTTTTACGAAGGCGACGCCATGAGCCTGTTCTGGAGTCCGGTGCTGCACCGGTTCGTGTGCGTCAGCAAGAGCCTCCAACCCTATCGCAAGCATATCCGAGATCACGGCGGCAGCACCAAAGCACTCGGCGACGACTCGTTGCGCGACCGGCGGGTGCTGATGATGCGCTCCAGTTCCGATGGCCGCCATTGGGAGCCGTCGGTTTCCCTCCCTGATGTGTGGGATCGCCACGGTCGCAAGGGTTCGCACCCTCCCGGATTTCTCACCGTGCCGGACGCGAATGATCCGCCGGACTTGGAGTTCTACAGTGGCAACGGTTTCTGGTATCACGACCGCGCCTACATGATGGTGCTCAACTACGCGGCCAGTCCGCTGGCGACCCGCAAGCACGCGCCGCACTTGGACAACGAATGGTGGACGAGTCTCGATGGCCTCCGCTGGGAACGTCCGGCCCGTGGCATCAACGCGCTGGAAGTATTTCCCCAGATTCCACGGCTCGAATCGCATCCCCTGATCATCGGCGGCAACATCCTTTTCCCGCGCGGCAAAATGTTGCTGGGGTTGCCGGAGGATCGCATCAGTTGCGTGAGCGCTCGGGCCAACGGTGAGTTCTCCACGAAGTCTTTTAAGATGCCTACCGCGGACTTGCTCCTGAATGCCGCGTCGCCCGCGCCCGAACGCTCCTTCGCAAAAGACCAAGCCTACGTGATGGTCGCGGTGCTCGACGACAAGGGGCAGACCCTGCCCGGTTTTGAAGCCGACAAATGCGTCATCCGCGACCAGGACCGGCGCGACATTCCGTTAAAATGGGGCGACACCTCCGCGCGCCAACTTGCCGGGAAAACCATCCGCCTCCGCTTCTTTCTCCGCAGTGCAAACATCTACGCCGTAACCTCCAAACTCGAACTATGAACCGAAGAAAATTCCTCTCCACCACTGCTGCAGCGACGGCTGTATTTTCTACGCCACTCGCTCTCCGCGCTGCTGAGGCCCCACGCCGGATTCCCATCGGCTTCCTTGGCGCGACTTACTCGCACGGGCCGGAAAAGATCAAGCTCGCCATGGAGTCGCCGGACTGGGAGTTCGTCGGCGTTTGCGAATCATCCGCCGCCGGACGGCAGACCTGTGAAAAACTCGGAGCCAAGCTCATCTCGCAGGACGAGCTTTTCGAGCGCGCCCGCGTAGTCGCCGTGGAATCCGACATTCGCGATCATGCCGCGCACGCTCTGCTCGCGCTGAAGGCCGGCAAGCACGTCCACTTGGAAAAGCCGCCCGCCGCAAACCTCGCCGACATGCGGGCCGTGGTCGCACTGGCGAGAGAGAAAAAGTTACTGCTGCAAACCGGCTTCATGTGGCGTTACAACCCCGGTTTTCGCGCCATCGTCGAAGCCGTGCGCCAGGGCTGGTTGGGCGACGTCTTCCTGGTGCGCGGTTTCATCAGCAACAACCTCGCGCCGACACGCCGGCCGGAGTGGGGTGAGTTCCCCGGTGGCGCGATGTTCGAGCTGGGTTCGCATCTGGTGGATGCCACCGTGCGCTTGTTGGGCAGGCCCAAGTCCGTGACGCCTTTCCTGCGCCACCACGGCAAGTTCGAGGATTCGCTTAAGGACAACAACGTCGCCGTGCTTGAGTACGATCGCGCCACCGCCGTGCTCATCAATACGGCGCTCCAGGCCGGGGGCGCGCCCCAGCGCTCGTTTGAAGTGCTGGGCACGAACGGCACGGCGACGTTGCAACCCTTAGAGCCCCCGGCTCTCACATTCGATCTCGCCAAAGCTGCCGGGCCGTATAGCAAAGGGTCGCAGAAAGTCTCGCTGCCGGCCTACCAGCGTTACGAAGCCGACTTCACCGAACTGGCCGCTGCGGTGCGTGGTGAAAAGGCCCTGAGCGTTTCGCTCGACGAGGAACTGCTGGTGACCGAGACCGTGCTGCGAGTCAGCGGAATGTCATGAAGCTCACTCGGAGCCAGTTCATCGCCACCGCCGGATCCGCCACCATCGTAGCGCTTCCATTGGTTGCTGGGGCGTTCCACGATCTACCTGCCCCGGCGGGCAACCGTCCCTTGACCAACAAGTGAACCACCGTCACCCTTGTAACCGTGTACATGAATACCGTGAAATCCATCCCCGACGACAGATCCTCTAAGACACACGGGGACTTCGGGCAGGCTGTTCCCGACTCGCCGAGCAAGGCACTTCGGCCGCAACCGCGCCCGCCGGGCTTTGTTGCCCGGGTCTGGCATCGTGCCCGAAGGAATTCTGTTTGCGCCCTCGCGCTGGCGGGTGGCCTGGCGGGCCATGGCCTAGCCGGATTCGCGCAGTCGCTGGAGCTGCGAGGCGTCAATGTCGTGCCCCATGTGCAATCCTCCGAGATGCGTTACCGGCGGGAGCCGGATTTCAGTCTGGGCGCGCGCGTCCAGGTCTTCCTGCAAAATGCGGGCGGAACAACCTTGTCGCTTCCGCCCGGCGCGGACGTGCGCCTTCGCGACCACACGCCCGAGGAACTGCTGCGCTCAGATGAATGGGCGTGGCACGACCTGCCCAATGCGTGGACGAACGAAACCCTGGACCTACCGCCCGGCGCATTGACCATTTGGAGTTGGAACGGCAAGCGGGCTGGGTGGGGAACCAACACGAGCGCAAACGTAACCGTGTGCTCGCCGCAATCCACCGTCACAAACCATTTCAAGATTGAGATCGCGAATCCGACCGTCTGGCTTTCTGCCGTCACGTTTCTGGGGAGCGAGACCAATCCATTTCCGGATTCGCTCATCTTCCATGTGGCGAATGAAAATTCCGGCGCGATCCAACTGGAGGCGTGTCGTCTTTGGCTGCCGGCGGCAAACTCCTCCTGGCGCGCGTTGCTGCCCCAGAGTTGGATGACGAACCTCGCGAAGTTTCCGTCGGACGGTGTCATTCCCGCGCACGATCGCGGCGGGGCGCGGGTCAGTAGTGAGCCACTTCCGCTGACCTACATGGCGCTTGAAGTCCGCCTGCGCGATGCCCGCCACGAAGCGATTACAGTCTGGGCGCATTTGCGCATCAAGCGGGAGTGGTTCGACCTCAGCGGTGGATGGACGGCGTCGGGACTTGGCGGCAGCAACACCCTGCAATGCGAGCCGTATCTCAAGACCCTCCGGCGGATGCACATCAACACCGCGCACATCGCCGACACGCCGGGCTATACGGACCAGAATGGCCCAGACGGCCTCTACACTCGTTACCCGCTTAAGTATTTCAACAAGCTCGAACCGGTCAGTGATTACGATTCGGACGCGATGCTGCCGCGCCTTCACGCCGTCGAGTTTCTCGGCGAACCGCAATACGGTGGCGGCCGTCCCGTCCCACCGATGGAAGTCTGGCGAAAGCTCGCGCCCTACCAGCGCACCCGCCTGCCCACGACCGTGACGCACAGCGAAGAGCGCATCTGGCGCGACTACGCCGGACTTTCGGATTTCCCGCACTACGATGCTTACCGCGTCTCCGCGCCTTCACCCGACCTATGGAGCAAATACGATCGCTGGGGCGGACAAACCATTCGCTGGGGTGCGCCGCTCGAAACCATCGGCGAGATGTCGCGTTCCTTGCGCGAGTTGAATCGCCCCAGACCCACGGCCTACTGGTCGCAAGGCGCGCGTGAAGGTTGGGAGGTCTATGGCGGCCGCAAGCGCACTTCGCCGACGCCGGACGAACTGCGCCTGCAAGCTTACCATGCCCTGGCCAGCCGCATCACTTCGCTCTACTGGTTCAACCTCAGTCTTAAGTCGCTCGTGAAATTCCAGGACCTCATTGAGCCGATCACGCGCGTCGGACGCGAAATCCGAATGCTCGACGACTTTTATCTCGAAGGTGACGCCACGAGCCACGAGCGAATTCTCCGTGACGGAAAACCGGATTGGGATTTGGATGTGGTGGCTGGTCCGCGCGGCGCGCTGCTGTTCGCGCTCGACCTCGATTACCGGCCTGATCCGGAGGAAAGGGTTTTCAAATTTGGCCCGCCGCGCGACGCCACGTTCCGTTTGCGACTGCCGTCCTACACGCGCAAGCCGCTTGACGTTTTCCGCGTGGACGCTGACGGCGTGGTTGCCATCGAATCCACGGCAAAGGGAGGAACACTGGAGATTCGCGACCGCGTGAGTCGCGTGGCGATTTATGTCGCCGCGACGCGCGCGGGCGAACGTGAAAGGATCGAAGCTCGCCGCAAGACGTTGGTGACCGAGGAGAATTCACTTGGATTCGATCCTGGCGGGAAAGCGTCAGACCTCGAAGTGTTGAAGCAACTGTTAAGGGTCGCCCGCAAATGAAGGTCACTCTTTCAGTTGCATACTCGCGTCTGAAAAAACAACTCTAGCTCGCCCAACGCCACCGCCGTGCTCATCCATACGGCGCTGCCAGCCGGAGCGACGCCCCAGCGCTCGTTTGAAGTGCTGGGCACGAATGGCACCGCGACTTTGCAACCCTTCGAGCCACCGGTTCTCACGTTCGACCTCACCAAACCTGCCGGGCCCTACAGCAAGGGGTCACAAAAAATTCCGCTTCCCGCTTACCAACGGTATGAAGGTGATTTCGCCGTCACGCCGTTGAACACGAATGCCCGAAAAGTCTCACCGGAAAAGCTCATTGAAGAACCCCTTCATGGCTTCCCAAGAACGTCTATCCGCTCGTTCGTTGTAGGCAGCGCCTCTGGAATTGTCGCTGCCGGCATTCCAATCGGTGAAGCTGTGAACCGCGCCGCCGTAGGAAACCAGTTGCCAATCCGCGCCCGCTTTGCGCATTTCATCCTCGAAAGCAGCGACTTCGGGAGCAGGGACATTGGGGTCATCCGCTCCGTGCAGCGCCAAAACTTTTCCCCTGATATTCTTCGCGTCAGCCGGATTTGGGGTGCTCAATCCGCCGTGAAAACTCACCACGCCTGAAATGTCCTCGCCGCTCCGCGCCAATTCCAAAACGGTCGTGCCGCCGAAACAATAGCCGATGGCCGCAATCTTCTTTGGGTCGGTCATCGCATTTTTCCTGAGCGCCTCCAAGCCGGACTTGACCCGTTCACGGAGCAGCGCGCGGTCGGATTTATATTTGCCGGCCAGCCCGCCCGCTTCTTTGGGCGTCGTGGGACGAATGCCTTTTCCGTAAATGTCCGCCGCGAAAACATTGTAGCCCAGCTTGGCCAACATTTCGGCGCGTTTCTTTTCGTATTCGCCCAAGCCTTTCCACTGGTGGACGATCAAAACGCCCGGTCGTTTGCCGTTGATCGAATCGTCATACGCATGAAAACCCTCCAGCGTCGCATCGCCTTGTTTATATTCGACCGTCTCCGTTTTGATCTCCGCCCGCGCGGAACTGATCAATGTCATCGCAATCAATGTTAAGCAGATTTTTTTCATAATTTTAGTCCAGGTTAAGGACACTCGATTCAGGTCGCGCGATGCGCCTGCGGTTTTGCATTTAATTATTGTGCCTGAATTGTATTTTACTCGCAGGATAATTTCAAATGAGCAATCACACGCCAACCTTGCAGGAAAAAATCGGGCAGATGTTGCTGGTCGGCTTTCGCGGGTATGAAGTCAAGCCGGACGATCCGGTGGCGCGCGACGCGGCGGAACGCAACCTCGGCGGCGTCATTTTTTTCGACCAGGAAATGGCCGACACGCAATTGCAGGGACGCAACATCGCGTCGCCGACACAATTGAAGTCGCTGGTTGATTCGTTAAAAAGTTTTACGCGAACGCCGTTGCTCATTTCAATCGATCAGGAAGGCGGACGCGTGAATCGCCTCAAGCCCGCCTACGGTTTTCCTGAAACATTTTCGCACGAAGAACTCGGCAACCGAAACGATCTCGCGTTCACGTTTCAACACGCGGAACTGATCGCGAAGACCCTGGCGGGGTTGGGCATTAATTTAAATCTCGCGCCCGTCGTCGATCTGGATGCGAATCCAAATAACCCGATCATCAAAGGGAAAAAGCGCAGCTTCCATTCCGACCCGGAAATTGTGGCGCAACACGCCGTCGAATTCGCGAAGGCGCATCGCAAACACGGCGTTTTGATTTGCCCGAAACATTTTCCCGGTCACGGCAGCGCAACGGGCGACACGCATCTCGGTTTGGTCGATGTGACAAAAACCTGGCACGAACGCGAATTGATTCCGTTCCAGCGCTTGATCGAAGCTGGCCTTTGCGATGTGATGATGACCGCGCATGTGTTCAACGCAAACCTCGATCCCGAGCGTCCGGCGACTCTTTCGAAGAAAATCCTGCAAGGAATTTTGCGCGACCGACTCGGTTATCGCGGGCTGATCATCAGCGATGACATGGAAATGAAAGCGATCTCCGGTCATTATGGCTTGGAAAACGCGATCCAGTTTGGCATCGAAGCGGGACTTGATTTGCTCTGCTTCGGCAACAACATGAATTACGACGCAAACATTGGCGGGAAGGTGATGAACATCATTTTGCAACTCGTTGAAACCGGAAAAATCTCCGAAGCGCGCATTGACGAATCGTTTCAACGCATCATGCGGTTGAAAGAAAATTTAGTTGGGTGAAAAGGAGAGACGCGAATTTCACGAATTGTCGCGAATTAAAGAAAGGGCAAGATTTTACGAAGAGGGCATGAATGGTTTTACAAAAAAAATCCGGCCACAATTTTAATTCGCGACAATTCGTGAAATTCGCGTCAACTTTTCGTGTCGGCTTGCAATTGATCGCCGAGTTAAGGAAAAAAAATTAATTGAAGCACAAACCAGAAATGACACCAGGGCCCGGCGAACGTGTCCTGCGTTTTGTCGGCGACCAAATCCGGTTCACTTTGCGCTCGGGCGCTGCCTCAAAAAACTTTCGCGCCTTGCTGCGCACCAACCTCGGCAAAGCGGCGGCCACTCGCCAAGAAATCATTTCCTCCCACGCCGGCAAGCGGCCGATGTCGATTGCGTTCTGGCGCGACCTGCCGATGAACCAGATCAGCGAGAGCGAGTGGCAAATCGATTTGCCGCTCACCGAGCCGGGATATTTTCGCGCCAAAGCTTATCTCGTGGATGCGCAAGGCCACCAGGGTTGGCCGGACGGTGCGGACGTGGGACTTTCCGTTCACCCCAATGGTTATCGCACGGCGAACACGATTTATTGCGCGTTCACACGAATGTTTGGCGACTCAAAAACCTTGCGCACCACGCGCGATGAAAAATTGGAAAGCCAACTCAAAAAATTGGACGAGCGCGGCTACACGGTCATTCCGCCGTCAGGAAAATTGCGCGATTTGCAAAAGGAACTTCCGCACATTTTCAAAACGCTCGGCTGCAAAATTCTTCACCTCTTGCCGGTGAATCCGACGCCGACCACTTTCGCGCGCATGGGACGCTTTGGCAGTCCGTATGCCTGCGAAGATTTGACCGCGATCGATCCGGCGCTGGTGGAATTCGATCAGCGCACCACCGGCGTGGATCAATTTCGCGAGCTGACTTACGCCGCGCATTTTCATGGCGGAAAAATTTTGCTCGATGTCGTCATCAATCACACCGGCTGGGGTTCAACGCTTTTCGAAAATCATCCCGAATGGTTTTTGCGCGACGCATCCGGGAAATTCGCCAGCCCTGGCGCATGGGGGAATATTTGGGCCGACCTCGTGGAACTGGATCCGAACTTCACCGAACTTTGGGAACATCTCGCCGGGACATTTTTGATCTGGTGTCGGCGGGGCGTGGATGGTTTTCGTTGCGACGCCGGTTACAAAGTTCCGTTGCCGGTCTGGCAATACATCGAAGCGCGTGTGCGCCGGGAATTTCCTGAAACCCTTTTTCTCCTCGAAGGGTTGGGCGGGCCGTGGGCGGCGACGGAATCGCTTTTGACCGAAGGAGGAATGCAATGGGCTTACTCCGAACTTTTCCAAAATTATTCCGGTTCCGACGTGCAATCGTATTTGGATTACGCGCTGCGCCAGAGTGAACGCGTCGGCGTTTACGTTCATTACAGCGAGACGCATGACAACGATCGCCTTGCGAAAAAAGGCCGTGCGTGGTCGTTGTTGCGAAACCGTTTGTGCGGTCTAACGAGTGTTTGTGGCGGATTCGGTTTTACCTGCGGCGTCGAATGGCTCGCGGACGAAAAAATTGAAGTCCACCAAAGTCGCGGCCTGTCGTGGGGCACCAGGGAAAATATCATTCCCGAACTCGCGCAACTCAACGAACTGCTCACGCATCACCCTTGTTTTTTCGACGGCGCAAAGCTGACTCGGCTGAGTCTGGAAGCTGCACCGGTTTATGCACTGCAACGAATTTCCGCCGAAGGAAAAGATTCTGTGCTCGTACTGGCGAACAATGATGCGGAGGACGAAAAGATTTTTTCCCTCGACGAAAAAACATTCAAGGAACTTGGCGAGCCGCTGATTGATTTGCTCGACCAACCGCCATTGCAGCCAGCGCGCGCCGGCGGAAAAATTTCTTTCACGCTGAAACCGGGCGCGGTGCATTGCCTCTCCGCGTTGCCCACTCCCGCCGGTTTGAGCGGAGAAGATTATCGTCAGGCCAAAGCGCAAGCGGCGTGGGCGATCAGCGCATTGAGTAAAGTTTTGTCGCCGGAACAAATCGGCGCGCGCGACTGGCGCGAATTGGCGAAACAAGTGAACGAATCGCCGCAAAAATTTCTGACCGACATCGTAGTTGCGTCCCGGCCGAGCGCGGCTGATTCCATCAATCTTGACGGGGAAAAGTCAGCCACGCTCGGCCGAGACGCAGCTACGAATTTTCCAAACGTCATCACCTGGACTTTGCCCGACCGAAATCGCATCACGTCCCTTCCGCCAGATCATTGGCTTTTGGTTCACGACACCGTTCCTTTTCGAGCCAAGTTAGGAGTTCCGCCTTCAGGCGGTTTGGGGGCAGAACCGCCTGAAGGCGGAACTCCTAACCCGGATGTGTTCTATCAAAATGTTGAATCCATTCCAGTCGTCCACGGCCACATCGCCTGCTTTGCGCCACAGAATTTTACTTCTGCCAGAACCGTTGAGCTCAGGCTGGAACGCTACACCCTCACTCACCAAAATATTTCCGCGCAGATCCGTTTTTTGCCGCTCGAACCAGCCTTTAAAAAACCTGCGCCAAAAACTTTAAGCTCAGAACTGGTTCTATTGACGAATGGCATCGGCGGTATGGCGCGGATGTGCGTTGACCTTGGCCGCATCACTTCCAAATACGATTGCGTCCTAGGCGCCAATCTTCATGCGACACTCCCGACCGACCGCCACATCTTCGCCAAACGTATTCGCGTCTGGCTAAACGCCGATGGGTTTTTCACGCCGCTCGATTTGCAAAATCTCGCGCATTTTTCGCCCGGCCCGCCTGCCGTCTGGTCTTTCGCTGCGAAAGTCGGCGATCAGCGCATCGTCGAAATTAAACTCACCGCCGACATGCTCGACGGAAAAAACACGACCGTGTTTCGTTTCGAAAATTGGAGCAGCCGACATAAGGAGCCTCTGATTGAAAATTCGAAAATTATTCAGAGCCTCCTCACGTCGGCTGCTACGAGGGAGATGAACATCAGCCTAACCGTCCGCGTGGACATCGAAGATCGGAATTTCCACACTGAAACCCATCGCAATCCGGGAACCGAACATCATTTCGCAACACACTGCCAACCGCTCCAAAACCAAAGCGGTTTTGCTTTTACACCGGCCTCTGAACGGGAGCTTCGCGTTTTCAGCGACAGCGGTTTTTATCATCACGAAGCCGAGTGGTCGGAAAATATTCCGCATCCCGTCGAGCAAAGTCGCGGACAAATCGGCAGCGGCGATGCCTACAGCCCCGGCTGGTTTGAATTGCCGTTGCAAAAAGACACGGGTGTTTCGCTCGTCGTCTGCGCTGATCGGGTTGATCCGCATTCTGAATTGATTCAGGAATTTGCCGCCCATCGTCTCGTCGAAAATAAACTCGTTTTAAATCGCGCAAAATTTCCCGAAGACGATTCCTTCGGACGCCAACTCGCTTTGGCCGCGCGGCAATTCGTCGTGAAGCGCGGCGCGGGAAAAACCGTCATCGCCGGTTATCCGTGGTTTCTCGATTGGGGCCGCGATTCGCTCATCGCCGCGCGCGGTTTGCTCGCCGCCGGTTTGGTCAGCGATGTTGCGGAATTGCTCATGACCTTTGGCCGCTTCGTCGAGAGCGGCACGATGCCCAACACGATTCATGGCGACGACGCTTCGAACCGCGACACGAGCGATGCTCCGCTGTGGTTCGGTGTCGTCTGCGAAGAAACCGCGCAATTGCTCACCGAAAATCTTTACGAACTTCTCGTAGATCAACGCGGACGGAAAATGGCCGACGTGTTGCGCGAAATCGCCGTTGGCTACTTGCACGGAACGCCCAACGGTATTCGCATGGACGTTGCGTCCGGCCTGATTTGGAGTCCAAGCCATTTCACCTGGATGGATACGAACCATCCCGCCGGAACGCCGCGCGAAGGTTATCCGATTGAAATTCAAGTTTTGTGGATTCGCCTTTTGCGCCAGCTCGAACGGCTTAAAATAAAATCCGAAACCGAATCGTGGAGCGATTTAGCCAATCGAGCCGAAGCCTCGCTGCAAAAATATTTTTGGCTGGAAGAGCAAGGCTGGTTTTCCGATCTACTCATTGCCAAACCCGGACAATCTGCTGCCGAAGCCATCGTGGACGACGCGCTGCGCAGCAATTTTCTTTTTGCGATCAGCTTTGGTTTTGTCACTGGCGAACGCGCGCAACGCAGTGTCGAAGCGGCGTTGCGTTATCTCGTTGTGCCCGGCGCGCTGCGAACACTGGCACCCTTGCCGGTCAAAGTTCTGCAACCAATTTATGCGCACGGAAACTTAATCAACAACCCTCCCGAACCGTATTGGCCTCGTTACGAAGGCGACGAAGATACGCGCCGCAAAGCCGCCTATCACAACGGCACCGCGTGGACCTGGACGTTCCCGATTTTTTGCGAAGCCTTGGCCTGCGCGTGGAATTTTTCTCCCGAAGCCGTCGCTGCCGCGAAATCTTATCTCGGCAGCATGGAAAAACTTTTGCGCGAAGGTTGCCTCGGTCAAATCCCCGAAATCCTCGACGGCGACGCGCCTCATCAACAGCGCGGTTGCGATGCTCAGGCGTGGGGAGTGACGGAAGCGTTGCGCGTTTGGAAACTACTTAACACTTTGTAGAGAAGTGTTGGTGGACGAAATTTCGTCCACGGCCTGCTTTGCCAATTCTACATTCAAAGCGTCAGAATCATTGAAGGCTTCTTTTAATCTTGGAATCGCGGCTTTTGCGTGATGGCCGAATTCTTTCAATGCAATAATCGCGCCGCCCCGAACACTCGAATCCGAATCGTTGATTCTTTCAATGAGTGCAGGAACCGCCAATTCTGGCTGCGAATGCAATAAACCGAGAGACATAGCGGCTTCGCTTCGCATAAGACTTTCCTGATTCGTTAAAATCCCAATCAACACCGGTACAACCGTTTCGATATTGTTTCGCGCATGACCCAAACCACCCACCGCGCTGTGGCGTATGGATAAAATGGATAAATTTTGATTCGTGACGGCACCTAAAAGAACCTGCACCCCATTAGACCCAATTCCCGCCAGTGCAATAGCTGCACATACAGAATGTCGCGGCACAAAAAATAGATTTGTTAAAGCAGCGAAAGCAGGCTGTGCGTTTGTGCCTAACACGTTTATCGCATAAGCAGCTTCAACAATCCGCATGGAATTCATTTCTAGAAATAAAACACGACCGATATATTTTTCCGTCGTTCTCCTGATGTTTTTTCGCAGCGGAGATTCCTGATAGCTTAAGATATCTAAAAGGTAGGGAATGGTGTTCGTGCCCATCTGATTGATTGCAAGTGCGGGCGGAGAATTTGTGTCCGGGCCATAAAACTGAAAATCGTCTAACCACGAACTCAACGAACGACCTTGATAGCTCGGCCCACGCGCTCGTTGGGAGCGAACCACAAAAAAGATTATGACCGCTAGAAAAATCCCCATAGCCGCAAAAATCGCAACGCCTTTTGGTTTCACATCATTGGGGTTCTGTTGGCGCCGCCAAATCCGCCAGCATCGCGGCAATTTCATCTATTTGCGCTCGGCCATCGTTTCCGTTGTAAGCATTCAGCATGATGGAAAAAACCAAATGTTCTCCCGTCTTCGACGTAACGTAACCCGAGATGGAATTCACGTAGCGGATCGTTCCGGTTTTCGCGCGAAGATTTTTTTCCGCAGCCGTTCCTTTGAAACGACTCTTCAAGGTTCCATCCACTCCGGCAATCGGGAGTGCCTCGTAAAACGTTTCCGCGTAACGATGTTTGCCCATGTATTTTAATAGTTGAACCGACGCAGCCGGTTTCACGAGACAGCCGCGCGACAGGCCAGAACCTTCTTCCATCAGCACTGCGCCCTTCTCGATGCCCGCTTCCACGCAAAACTTTTTCAACTCCGCGAGACCGAGGTCGTCCGAATTCATTTTCCTTGTTTCTGCCGTTCGAACTTTCTCTGCAACCTGGAGCAAGAGCAACTGCGCATACAAATTTTGCGATGGCTTCATCATGTTTTTCAGAATTTCAGACATCGGTTTGGATTCAATTGCAGCAACCTCCGTCAGCTTGGAAAAATCAATCGGGTTCACTTCGCGATCCAGCCAGTTGACCGTTTTTAGTTTGCCCGAAACCGTTACACCTCGTCGCAGCAACGCATCGCGCAAGGTGGAAATAAACCAAAGCGGCGCGTTGTAAACGGCCACTGCATCGTCTGCGCCAGCGTCGCCCAGCGGCAATGTTCCGTGCAGATAAACAACGTTGCCATCAATCGGACGGTAAACATCCACGCCGCGTTTGCCGCCCTTTTCGACGGTGCTAGTCCGGTTTTCAAACGTGAGATAACTCGTCTCCGGTTTCGTGATGATCTTCACCGGTTGCCCCACGGCGGCACCCGGTTTAAAAACCAAGTCCACGGTGTTTTCCTGCAGCGTCAGAGCGGAAACTTCTGCTCCATAATAATACTGCAAATCGTCCACGCTCCAGCCGACGCCGAATCGTGTTCCACGAAAAAAACTTTCGTCGCCGACCAAATTGCCTTGCACGCTTTTGATGCCGGCTTTCACCACGGCGTCCGCGAGTTGCTCAATCGCGGCTTTGTAATTTCCATCGTTGAACCGGTGCGAAAACGACGGGTCGCCACGTCCGTAAACAATCAGGTCGGAAGTTAATTTGCCCGCAGCATCCGGCTTCGCCGCCGCGAGAAAAGACGTTTTGATTTTGTAGTTAGGGCCGAGGCGATCCAGAGCGAGCGCGCCGGTGTACATTTTTCCGTTCGAAGCAGGCTTCAACAACTTTTCCGCGTTCTGCTCGAAAATAACTTTGCCCGTGTCCAACGATTCGATTTTCAGCCCGAGCATCGCTGGGGAAAATCGTGGATGCGTCGCAATTTTTTGCAATCGCGCCTGAAATTCCGGATAGGTTTCAGGAATTTTATTCGTCGTGGCCGGCTGCGCGAAAGTGTTAAAAACCGAAGTGATGAATACCAAAAGGAGGCCCGATGCACGTAAAGAAGATTTCATAGTTGTTCCGCACACTTTATAGCGCAGCCGTTCGGTGAAAAAAACCTTTTACCGTCAATCAGGCCGGATCATTTGAAAGGTTCCGTGATCGTACTTGTTTTTGTAGGTGGAAAAGAAGTTCGTCGCCGTCGCTGTTCCTTCGTAGCGATAAATCCCGCCTGCCCACCAGGGCAACTGGGCTTCGCCGTCAAAACGAATTCCAGCAACTTCGTTCGCCCCGTGCAGAAGCACCGTGGATTTGAAGTGCAAAACTTTTTTGTAAGTGGAATCGAACCGGGCGCGATATTTCTCCTCAGAAACTTTTTCCAAAAGGCACCGCAGCGCGCCGGAATGGCCGTTGGCGTCGCTCGTCCACGTTCCTTCCCAACGTCCTTCGACGCTACTCGGCTTGGCCGCTGTGCCAACTCGTTTCCAATCGCGATTGAAAGTTGAGCAGCCCGATGAAGCCAAACAAAGCATCGCCAGAACCGTGACGGCGACAGTTGCGGTGGGTCGTGAAAATTTAAATTTATTGTTCTGAATTGTTTTCATGCGCTCACTTTCCTTTCTTGTTCCGCAGACTCGGATGCTGGTTGCTGCATCGCTTCTCGCACGGACTCCAACAGGATTGCGCACGGTCGAGGCACGGAATCAAACTTTTTTCTCAAGCGCGACCGCCGGTTCAATTAGGCTTTCTTCTCTCAGCAAGCACGGGTGCCAGGCTTTTGTCGGCCACACGTCGATTCCGCAGAAAAAACAGTTGTCCGATTCCCCTGCGCCCGGCAATAACCAGTCATGAATTTTTTGACAGCCGGTTTAATCGGGTTGGTCAGCGGCATCGCGAGCGGTTTGTTTGGAGTCGGCGGCGGTATCGTGATGGTTCCGGCCATGATGTTTTTCATGAACGTGCCGATCAAAACGGCGGTGGGAACTTCATTGGCGGTGATTATTCCGACGGCGTTGATGGGAACCTACAAACATTTTTCGCAAGGCAACGTCGATTGGAAAATCGCGCTTTCGCTGGCACCGATGGCTATCCTCGGCGGATTCGGCGGCGCATGGCTGACCACCGTTATCTCAGCGGACAATTTGAAAAAAACATTCGGCGGCTTTCTCGTGTTGGTCGGCTGTCGTTTGTTGTTCTTCAAGTGAAGATGTCTCGCGACGGGCGCGAAGGTTGCGAAGGAGAAAGATTCCGTTCCCTGTCCCGTCGCAACCTTCGCGTCCGTCGCGAGACGCCTTTTCAACTATTCTCAGGCTTCTGCGCCGCGCTCTCGATTTGCCAGTCCGAATCTTGCTTCAAATAAACCGTCTGGCTGGGGAACGCGAAACTGATTTGTTCATCATCAAAACGTTTCTTGAGCGCGAGATTCAATTCCTGCATTCCCAGAAGCTGCTCCTTCTGGTCTGTTGATTTCCACCAGTGAACGACCTGGATGTTTAACGACGAATCGGCAAATTTGTTGAACGCGATCAACACGTCGTGCGTCTTTGGGTGCGCTTTGTAAACCTCCTCCAAAATGGACAGCGCGCGTTTTAATTTTTCGGTCGAAGTGTCGTAGGTCAGCCCGACGTTGATAATCGATTTGATGTTGGGACGGCTCGTGATGTTCGTGATCGTCGCGTTACCCATCGTTTTATTTGGGACGGTGATGAGATGACCATCGACATTTCGCACCCGGGTGCTGCGCAGGCCGATGGATTCGACCACGCCTTCCACTTCGGAAAGCTTGATGGTATCTCCGAGGCGAAACGGTTTATCGGCAAAGACGACCACGGCACCGAAGAAATTCGCCAGCGTATCCTGCGCAGCCAAGCCAATCGCCAGACCGCCGATGGAAAGCGACGTGATGATTGCCTTGATGTCTTGATTAAAAACGTTTTCGCAAATGAACAGGAATGCGACGACCAGCACGAACACCTTCAGACTTTTTCGGACGACGGGAAATAATTGTTCGTCGAATGATTTATCGTCGCCGGAGGAAACACGGAGTTTCCAATAGCCGACGGACAGATCAACGGCTTTGAGCAACAGGTAAACGAAAGAGCAAATCACGATCAGATTCAGCCCTTTGGCAAAAATTTGATTCACCGCCGGCGGCCAGGAAAAAATGCTCAGGCCGATGTGCAGAAAAATGACGAACGAAACTATTTTGACGGGGCCGTTCAGCAGATCGAGCAGGAGATCGTCGAATTTGGTTTCGGTTTTGCCCGCCCATTTTTTCAGCCAGATGCGCGTGAGAAAATCGAAGAACTTGGAAATGTAAAACGCGAGAATGATGTAGATGAGTGATGCGAGATATTTCCACTTTGGATTTCCGCCGATTTCTCCCTGCAAAACACTGACGCGATCCAAACCAAAAGTGAGCAGCGTTTCGTTGGTCCGCAAGACGGATGGAAGACTGATGATGGGATCGATTGCTTTTTGCGCGGCAGCCGCTTTTGCAACCGCATTGGTGGGTTTTGTTTCCTGCGCTTCCGCCCAAAAACTCCAGAAAAGAGTCAGCGCGAGAAGCACAATGAATCCGCGAAAATATGTTTCAAACTTCCATTTCATAGTCGGCAAAAATCTGAGCGGAGCGGCAGTTCCGCCCTACCGCATCAAGGTAGGGCTGCGTTGCTGCGCAACCAGCCAGGAAAAGAGATTTAGCGCAAAAGCAGAAATCGTCAACCGCCTGCAACAATTTTGACGATTTCAAGTTTGTCACCCGGCGCGAGCTGGCGCTTGGAAAATTCCGAAGGTGCAACGGCTTCGCCGTTGAGCTCGATCACGACGCTGCGCGGCAAAAGTTTTTGCGCGAGGAGAAAATCTTCCAGCGTGCAAGGCAGCTTGGCTTCGGTTGAGGAACCATTGGCAATGACGGAACTGGCGTTCACGAAAATAAATTATCGAACTCATTGTGCGACCCGATCCAAATCCATTCGATGGTGTCGCCGGATCGAACTCCGACTGCGCGGTATTGTTCGGTGATGCGCACTGACCAGAGATTGTCGCCGCCCTGAAGTTTTTTAAAACGCAATGAGGGGTGATCGGGGTTTTGCGCAAAGAGTTGCCACGCGACTCTGGCGCGTTGTTTGACCGACGGTGCGAGCCGTTCATAAGCACGCCAAAAGGAAGGGCGAACTTGGGAAATCACAGTTTGGACGGGTCAAGCGGTTGGGCGGTTCCTTCACGCAACGCTTCGGCGACGAAGGCATTTAACTTTGGACGTGGCCGCGCATCGCTGATAATGCGTTCCCATTCGAGATCACTGGTTTGTTGCTTGAGAAATCTTGCGAAGTCCACGACCTCGCGCGCTTTTTCTTCCGGCAATTTATCCACTATATCAATCAACTCTTGGGAAACTGCGCTCATGGGCGAAAGCTAATCCTTCCGCTTTGCGGCGGCAAGTCCCTAAGCCATCAACGCCGTGTCCCAATCTTTCCAAACCGGTTCGTAGCCGAGTTGGCGGATTCGTTCGGCGACGCGTTCGGGTGAGCGGTTGTCGGCGATTTCAAATTGGCCGGTGGCGTTGGTGGCGTGATTCTGGTGGGGCGAGGCTCCTGACGAGCCTCCGTTTTCTTCTGTTGCAGCGGCTCGCGAGGACGCTCGCCCCGCCGTCGCCCATTCGCTGGCACCGGCGGCGAGTTCGACGATTTTTCCGCGCACGGTTTGATGAATTTTTTCTTTACCGGCGCCGGTGTAGCCGCCGGGTTCGGTGTGGCTGCCCGCGCTGATCATCGTGATGCCGAGCGGGAAAAGCGCGTCGCGCAAAGTGGCCGGTTCGCGCGTTGAGAGGACAAGGCCGACATCTGGAAACATGAGGCGGAAGGCGCAGACGAGTTGCACGAGTTCGCGGTCATTGAGCGTGGTGAGCGGTTGAAAATCTCCGGCGCACGGACGCAGCCGCGGCAAAGAAATCGTGATCTGCGCTTTCCAACAATGGCGCAGCAAATAATCAGCGTGCGCGGCGAGGCTCAATGCTTCGAGTCGCCAGTCGCTCAAACCGAACAGCGCGCCGATACCGAGTCGGCGAAAACCGGCGGCGTAGGCGCGTTCCGGCGTTTCGAGCCGCCAATCGAAATTGCGTTTCGGCCCGGCGGTGTGCATTTCACCATAGACTTTCCGGTCGTACGTTTCCTGATAAACGACGAGGCCATCCGCACCGGCTTCAACGAGCGGACGATATTCTTCGGCTTCCATCGGTCCGACTTCGAGCGAGATGCTGGGAATTTCTTCATGCAACGCGGCGACGCATTCGGCCATGTAACCGCTGGAAACAAATTTTGGATGTTCGCCCGCGACGAGTAAAATGTTGCGAAAGCCTTGTTCTGCCAAAGAGCGCGCTTCCCGGACAACTTCATCGACGGAAAGCGTCACGCGGAGAATCGCGTTGTCGCGGGAAAAGCCGCAATACGAACAGTTGTTGATGCATTCGTTGGAAAGATAGAGTGGCGCGAAAAGACGAATGACTTTGCCGAATCGTTGTTGGGTGATTTGCTGCGAGCGGCGGCAGAGCGCTTCGAGCAACTCCGACGCGGCTGGAGAGATGATCTGCGCAAAATCGGCGAGCGAAAGTTTAGTTTTTGCCACCGTTTCGCGTGCCAGTGCGGACGTCGTGTCCTGGGAACGTTTCACCAACGCTTCCAAATGCATCGAATTAAATTCTGCAACGAAACTCATCTCGAAAAGGGTAGCACTGACGGCAGGGGGGTCAATTTTACTTAGAGGAAAGAAAGGTGAACTTTTAAGTCAAACAAAACGGCAACCTAAGGCACCGCCTTTTGATCTGCCAAAAGCCTTACAATGGCATCGCTCTCTTTCATCTTTGGCGCATGCCAATGCCTGAAGCAACAGCAGAGCGTGGTGACTGTGGCGCTTGACGTCGGCTACGCCAATCCCAGCCATTTCGCGCAACTCTTCCGCCGGGAAACCGGACTCACTCCGAGCGATTACCGTCAGCAACGGTGATGTGAACCACGGATGAACACCGATGGACACGGATTCAATTTGCCGCAACAGAACGCAGAGAACGCAAAACATTCCTTCTCCGCATCGGATGGGGAGAAGGTGGCGAAGCCGGATGAGGTGTTCCCGACCGCTGATGAACGCTGATTCGGTTTAAGGCAAAGACGCGGAGTCGCAAAAGAAACCGCCAACCACGCAAAAGGGCTGCAAGCCCGACAGAGGATAGCCCAGGGCAACGCCCTGGGTTCAGCGCCCACCAGATTCACCAAGCCCGGAAAGGGCGACACGTTCGGATTCTACGCTCGCTCTGGAGGCGGTGCTTGTTGGAATGGAAACTCGTTGGTATGCTCGCCCGGCAATCATGCACTGGACCGCTCCATCGGAAAAAGACAGCCACACCGACACGTTGGAGAATCGCGTCACGACATTTGCCGCCGCCGCGCTGGGACGAATCGCGACCCTTGAAGCGCAAATCCAAAACATCCGCCGGACGCGCGACCTGCTGCCGCCGCGTCTGCTGTCGGGGCGGGTGAACCTTTCGGAGAACTGAGCCGTGAACGACGAACTGATTAACAAGATTGAGTCGTTGAAAATCATGCTCGTCTCACATGCGACGGGCGGCAGCGGCGACAGCATGGAATACAAGAGTCTGCGCCACGAACACATGGCGAATCCGCGCATTGCCAAGATGCTGCCTCGGTTCGTTCACGTCTGCCGCGACCTGTCGGAGTTTTGGAGTTTCATCAAACCCAAGTTCGGCACGTATGCCGAGCGTCGCGAATACTTGCGCAACGAGTTCGATCCGTTGCTGACGACGTTGGAAACGGAATCTCGCACGCCAAGCGATGCACCCATCACAGCGACGGTGAAGTCCATCAGTTCTGCCTACATTCAAGAGGCTTGGCACAAGGCTCTGGAGCGCAGAGCCACCGACCCGGAAGGCGCGATTACTGCGGCGCGCACGCTGCTGGAATCCGTCTGCAAACACATCCTCGACGCGGCGGGCGCGACGTATGACGACAGCGCAGACTTGCCGAAGCTCTACTCGCAGACGGCAAAACAACTCAACCTTTCGCCCAGCCAGCACACCGAACAGTTGTTCAAGCAAATCCTCGGCGGCTGCCAGACCGTTGTTGAGGGCGTGGGCGCGTTACGCAATCGACACAGCGACGCGCACGGCAAAGGCGTGTCGGGAGCAAAGCCAGCCCCGCGTCACGCGGAACTGGCGGTCAATCTGTCAGGGGCAATGGCCACGTTTCTTTTGCAGACGTGGGAATCGAGGAAGAAAACATGAAGCCAACAATCTCAAACCTTGGAGCGATTCTTTACTCGCCGAGCCAGTATGTGATTCCGGTCTTTCAGCGGCACTACCGCTGGGAAGAGCCGCAATGGGAGAAGCTCTGGGAAAACCTGACGGAACTACAGCAGCCCGGCAGAACTGGCGCGCACTTCATGGGCTTTCTGGTTTTCGTCCCCGGACTGCCACAGCCCGGCAGGAACACCACGTTCCACCTCGTTGATGGCCAACAGAGATTGACGACCCTTTCCATCCTGCTCATCGCGCTGCGGAATCGCGCACGCGAGCATGGCGTGAGTGGTCTGGCCGATGAAATTCACAACGACTACTTGGTTCACCATCGGAAGTCGGCGGATGAACACTTTCGCCTGTTCCCGAAAGCCAGCGACAAAGGTGACTACATCGCGGCGATCAAGGGTGAAACCCCGGTGCATGGCCGCATCGGTGAAACGTTGAGGCATTTCGAGGGGAAACTGGCCAACGGTTCGGCGGAGTCGTGGGATGTGAAACTCCAGGGCATGTTCGACCTGCTGCGCCAGTGGTTGGAGTTCATGTGCGCGACGCTTGAGCACGAAAACGCCTACAACATTTTTAAGAGCCTCAATTCCACCGGTGTTCCCCTTGGTTCTGCGGACCTCATCCGCAACTTCGTGTTCATGCACGTCCGCCCCGATGACCACGACGACTTCGACCGCGACCTTTGGCGTCCGCTGGAGTCTCGCTTCCATGACGCCGACAAGAACTTTGATGGCAAATCGTTCTCGGATTTCTTCCGGGATTTTCTCATGCGTGGCGGCAGGTATGTGCGGCCAGCCTCGACGTTCGACACCTTCGAGGAACGATACGAGGGGAGTGGGTTCTCCCCGATGGAGTTGACGAAGGAGCTTTCGAGCTTTGCCGATTACTACGAGGTCATCAACGGCTGGAAGGCGGACCAAACGCCGGAAGTCACCACAGCACTCGCACAGCTAAACGCACTGGAAAGCTCGACGACTTACCCGCTGCTCCTGAATCTCTTTCACCGGAGGGCGCAGGGAAAGTTGAGCCATGGCGACCTCGTCAGCGCATTGGATATGTTGAGCGGGTTCATCCTGCGCCGCTTCATCTGTGGCGAAAGTTCGCGCGGCTACGGGCAACTCTTCGTGAAGGCGTGCGATGTCCTCACCGGCAATCTTCTGGTTGCTTTGCGCAGCTACCTGGAGTCGAAGGGCTGGCCTGACCTTGGCCGCTTGTATCTTTCTAATTGTCCTCGCTGGCTGAAAGGCCAGACTGGAGTCACCGTTCCGGTTGCAACCGGAACGGTGACGGTGCGCGTGGGAACAAACGC
>JAYVSV010000101.1:0-53726 GCA_043775015.1 Verrucomicrobiota bacterium | reverse complement strand
CTCGTGTCGAGGCCGCCGGAATATGCGAGGACGATTTTCATAAAGGGCGCGGAGTAGAGCCATCCGGCGCGTGCCGTGCAAGCCCGGGACGGGCGAAATGCGACGACGAGACCGAGGCGGACGCACCGGTAAAATGCCCGGAATCATCCGTTGACAATGCACCTGTGCTACTGCAACCTCCGCTCCCTTTTTTCCATAAGGGAAACCGCCTATACCCAACCGATATGATGAGCCATCTTGTAGATGAAGCCGCAAAGAAGATTCAGAATGTTCCCTTTCTGGTGAACATGGTCTCGAAGCGGGTCCGCCAGCTTACCGCCGGGCATCGTCCGATGATTGAGCCCACTCCTAAAATGGGATTCGCGGACATCGCATTGCAGGAGATCATCGAGGGCAAGCTCAGCTACGAGCTGAAGCCGGTGGAAGAGGCGAAGGAATAGCGCCAGCCCGCTCGGCGGGTTGGCCATGCACGATGGGTGGTGACATTTCGGTCAACCGCAAGGCGCTCCGGGATTATCACATCCTCGACCGCTTCGAGGCGGGCATTGAGCTGAAGGGCACGGAGGTGAAATCCATCCGGGCCGGGCTTGCGAATGTGAGCAATGCATTTGCGCGCATCGAGGGCAATGAGGCGTGGCTTTTCGATCTGGACATCCAAGGGTACGAAAAGGCGAGCTATGAGCAGCACGTCCCGAAGCGCAGGCGCAAGCTGCTGCTGCACCGGCAGGAGATCGACAAGCTCTTCGGCAAAATCCAAGTCGCCGGGCATTCGCTCATCGCACTGCGGCTGTACTGGAAGGAGCACCGGGTGAAAGTGGAACTCGGCGTGGGCAAGGGAAAGCTCGCGCACGACAAGCGTGACGATATGAAGGAGAAGGTCGAGAAGCGCGAAGCGGATCGCGCGATGTCGGACTTCAACAAGCGCCGCAACAAGTAACGGCGCCCCGGAAAATTCAGCGGCAATCCGCCGCCGAGAGTCAGCGGCAATCCGCCGCTCTCCTGCATTTCTCACACCCTGCGGGAGCAAAGGGCGGCAGCGCAAAAAGTAGCTTGGGCTTTAGCCCAATCGCCCGGCGCTTTCGGGCTGAAGCCCGAGCCACTTTCCGCTCCGGCCACGCCGCCACATCCTGTCGCATCCTGTCGCACCCCGCACAGGGAGTGTGAGAAATGCAGGCTATTTCTTCAGCGCCTTCTCCGCGTCCTTGATCAGCTTTTCAAATTCCGGCGCTGTGCCGTAGCCGCTGTGCGCGGCGAGTTGGCGGCCATCCGGCGCGGCGATGACGACGAACGGCAGCGTGCTGCCGCTGACCTTGAATTTCGCAGCGAACGCGCTGCTCGTCGCCTTGTCGTCGCAGTTCACGTCGGCATAGACGAACTTGCTGGGCGAAAGACGCACCTTGCCGGCCTTGATCAGCGCCTTCAGCGCCTGGCAATTTCCGCACGCTTCGCGGCCATATTGCATGAAGACCATTTTGTTTTCGGTCTGCGCCTTGGTGAGCGCTTCGTTCACGTCGGTGATTTTCGGAGCGGCGGCAAATGCCGCGCTGGCGATGAGTGCGAAGGTGGGCAGGAGGATGGCGCGGAATTTCATGGTGTGGAATGGGGTCGTGCGGATTTTAGCGAAGGGCGGCGCAGTGTCCGCAAAAAAATGCGGCTACGCGGCTGCCAGCGGTTCGCCAAATTTCAGGGAATCGGGGAGCGGGACGAATTCACGGATCCAATCCCAGAGTTGCGAGTAATCCTTGCCCACGTCGCCGGACAGGCAGTCGGTGATCTGGTCCGCGGCACCGGGATGGCGCATCACGACATCGCGGAAGGAAAACTTCGGATCGTAAAACGCATAGATGAGCTTGCGCATGTTCTCGATGCCTTCGCGGATGGAATTCCCGTACGGCGCGAAGTGCGCGGGCGAAAGATCGCCGCTCACGAGCCCCTCATGCACCGCCTCGCCGCCGAGGTGGCCGCATTTCAGCGCGAGCAGGACGCCGCTGCTGAAAACCGGATCGAGGAACGCAAACGCGTCGCCGAGAAGCAACAGCCCCGGCGACGCGCAGTGGCGCGAGTAGCGCGTGTATTCGCTCGTGATGAAATACTCGCCCGTGCATTCGCCGACGCTCAGGTGATCCTTGATCCAAAGATTTTCCTCCACCTCGCGGTGGAAAATCTCGCGCGGATCCTTCACGCCTCCACGCGTGAGATATTTCCCCTCGGCGACCACGCCCACGCTCACCATGTCGCCGTGCTGCGGGATGTGCCAGAACCAGCCCTTGTCGGGAATCATCGCGACGGTCGTCTGCCCTTCGTCTATTCCCGGCTCACGTTTCGATCCCTTGAAATAGGTCCACACTGCAATCTTGTTCAGTTGCGGATCGGGAAACCGCCACCCGAGCCGATTCGGAGCGAATGCCTCCTTGCCTGAGCAGTCGAGCGTGATGGGCGCGCGCACCTCGTACGTGCGGCCTCCCGCGCGGTCTGTGGCTTCCACGCCGGTCACACGGTTGCCGTCCATCAGCAGGCGGTTCACCGTCGTATCTTCGCGCACGTCCGCGCCCTTCTCACGCGCATTGGCCAGCATCATCTCGTCAAATTCCGAACGCAGCACCTGCCAGGTCTGCGCGACGGTCTCGCGGTCGTAGCGGTTGAAAAAATAGAACGGCTGCGAGCGCTTCCCGTCCGGCTGCACAAAGGACACGCTGTACTTCTTCACGAAATGCGAAGCCTTCATCTTCGGGATCATCCCGATGCGTTCCAGCGGGCCGAAGGTGAAAGGAATCAGCGACTCGCCGACTTTGTAACGGGGAAATTTGTCGCGTTCGAGCACGAGCACCCGGTGTCCGTACTCCGCGAGGATCGCTGCAGCAGTGGAGCCTGAAGGCCCGCCGCCGATGAGAATCGCGTCGTAATCGTTGTTCATGACTGTGCGAGTGCGTGTGAGATGAACGTCACTGAAAGCGATACGGACGGATAACAGAAATAGATGCTCGGCATGGCACTGATGCCGAACAGCGATAAGCGCCTCGGTGCGCGATTGTGGATTCGTCTCCCGTTGGGTTGGGCGCATCGCGGCTCATGCGCCTTCGGCTCGGGAAAAACCTATGCCCCAAAGAGGTTCGCGATCTTCGCCTTCACCGCTGCGTCCATTTTGATCAGCGGCGGCCACGCCCGCTTGAATCCTTCGCCGGGCAGTTTCTTCGTCGCGTCAATGCCGAGCTTGCTGCCGATGGCGATTTCGCTCGTCGCGTGATCGAGCACGTCGGACGGGCCTTTCGTGAAGATGCTGTCGCGCTGCGGGTCCGTGTTTGCCGTGAGGTGAAAGAGGACTTCGTTCGTGTTGTGAACGTCCACGTCCGCATCCACGACCACGATGTATTTGCTGAACATCATCTGCCCCATGCCCCACAGCCCGTGCATGATCTTGTAGGCCTGCATCGGGTAGGTTTTCTTGATGCTCACGAAGACAAGATTGTGAAAGGTGCCTTCCGCCGGCAGCGCGATGTCCACGATCTCCGGGAAGTTCATTTTGAAGATCGGCAGGAAGATTTTCACGCTCGCGCCGCCGATGTAGAAATCCTCCATCGGCGGGATGCCGACGATGGTCGCGGGATAGACCGCGTCCTTGCGGTGCGTGATCGCCGTGATGTGGAAAACCGGATACGGCTCGGGCAATGTGTAATAGCCGGTGTGATCGCCGAAAGGGCCTTCGTCGCGCAGCGGTTCGGTCGGATCAATGTAACCCTCGATCACAAAGTCGGCGTTCGCGGGAACTTCGAGATCGTTCGTCTCGCACTTCACGAGTTCGATGGATTTTTTGCGGAGGTATCCGGCGAGGAGGAATTCATCGAGGCCATCCGGCAGCGGTGCGGTCGCGGCGAAAGGAAACATCGGATCGCCGCCGAGGAAAATCGCGACGGGCATCCGCTCCCCGCGCTCGTAGTAGCGTCGTCCATGACGTGCAGCGACCTTCTGAAGTTGCCAGTGCATGCCGGTAGTTTTCTCGTCGTAAATCTGGATGCGATACATCCCGAGATTGCGCTCGCCGGTGTCCGGGTCGCGCGTGACGACACACGGCAGCGTGATGAAGCGCCCGCCGTCGAGCGGCCAGCATTTCAGGACGGGGAGATTCGCGAGCGTCGGTGCTTGGTGGGGCGAGGCTACTGACGAGCCGATGCTTTCACCGGGACGGCTCGCGGGGACGCTCGCCCCACCGAGAATGTCCGGCGCTTTCGGCCACGGTTCGGTGCGAGCCGGTGGCGCGTCGAACTTGTGGATCACGTCCTTGCACGGGCCGTCCTTCACGAGCTTCGGTTTGGCGTGGCGGAGATCGAGGGCGGTGCCGAGCAGCTTGATGGTTTCGCGAAAACCGGTCGGCGGCTTGGCTTTCATCAGCGCGCCCAGTTCGTCGGCCACTTGCTGAACTGAATCCGCGCCGAGACTCATGGCCATTCGCTGGTGCGAACCCATCGTGTTGATCGCGACGGGGAACGGAGACACGACGCCGTTCACCGTGGGCTTCTCGATGAGCAACGCCTTGCCGCCGCCGGGCGATTTCATTTCGCGGTTGGCCAGTTCGGTGATTTCCAGTTCGGTGGCGACGGGTTGCGTGATGCGTTTAAGCTCGCCCGCCTGGTCGAGGGCGTTGACGAAATCGCGGTAGGAATCGAAAGCCATGTTTGCAAGGCTAAACAGAAAAACAATGCGGCGCAATGCAGTCCACGGGTTGGCAGCGAACCAGTTTGGTTTGGAGTTCCGCCTTTGGTCGGTCCGAGGCCGCGTAAACGAGAAACTCCAAACCCGAAGCGCCGAGACAGCCAAATTATTTCGGCAGCCACTTCTCCCAATTTTTGGCGAACTCATCCACGTTTGCTTTCGTCACCGGCACGAGCGGGCTGACATCCTTCACGTTCGCGGGATCTTTTTTCAGATGGACTTTGTTGACGATATGTTCGACGGAACGATAGCCCCATTCAAAAACCTGTTGCGCCAGGAGTAATTGCACATGGCCGCTGCGCAAATACGCCAATTCCGGCGGAAGCGCGTCCACGGAAACGCAGAACACCGTGCCCGGTTGCCATTTGAGCGCGTTGTCGGTGAAAAGAGGCCAGCCGCCGATCATCGCCCAACCGGTGATGTCGGGATTGGCTTGCATGACTTGCTCGACTTTCGCGACAGCATCCTGAGGCGTTTCCTTGTGGTAATAAGTCTCGTGAATTTTGATTCCTGGAAATTTCTTCGCGGCATTTTTTACGCCTTGCACGCGCTTCTGGAGGTTCGGCGCATTCTGGTTTCCAGCGAGAATTGCCACCACGCCTTTGCCCCCCATGATTTTTCCAAGCTCTTCCATGACTTGTTCGCCGCACTTCACGTCATCAACGCCAAACGTGACGAAGCGCTTGCTCGCCGGCGCATCAGAATCAAACGTCGCAATCGGCACGCCATTTTTCACCGCGCCGTTAATCGCATCGGTCAACTTGTTCGCGTCCGAACAACTCACCGCAATTCCGTCTGCTCCGCTCAAAACCAATTGCTCAATTGCTTCCGCCTGTTTCTGCGCGTCTTCTTCATTGGGCGTGCGCCAATCAATTTTGATTTGAATTTTGTATTTTGCGGCGAGATCTTTTGCGGCCTGTTCCGCACCAACACGCGCGGCTTGGAAAACAGGGTTTCCCTGTGACTTCGCGACCAGGCCGATGGTGTATTTGTCTTTGGCTTGAATTTGCGAGGTGAAGACAACGCCGACAGCGATGAGGAGATAAACAACTTTTCTTAGATCCATGGCAGGGACTTTGCAAAAGCGTGGAACAGAATTCAAGCGTTGGATTTGTGGCGAAGGCAAAGTGTGACCGGCGGACGCATCTCACCCGCCAGATCGGCGGTGCAATTCGTGTTTCTTTCCGGGCAGTTGCGGCTAATTTGTTGACGTGGCGAAAACAAATTACATCGAGTTGGGCGAGGGAAAGCGCGCGGAACAGATCCCAATTTTATACGAGGACCGCTCGGTGATCGCCATCGACAAACCGGCGGGCTGGATGCTGGTCCCGTTTACCTGGCAAAAGACGACGCGCAATTTGCAGGCGGCGGTCACTTCATCCATTGCGGGAGGAAGTTTTTGGGCACGATCGCGCAATGTAAAATTCCTCCAATTCATCCATCGCCTCGATGCAGATACGACCGGGATTTTGTTGTTTGGAAAAAGTCCGGGAGCGGTGAGAACGTTCGGTGATTTGTTCGAATCACGTCGCATGGAAAAAATTTATTTGGCGGTGGTCGAAGGAATCCCAAAAAAACCGGAATGGAATTGCGAGTTAAAGCTGATTCCAAACTCAAATGAGATTGGGAAAATGAGAGTGGACGCGCAAAACGGAAAAGACGCGGAAACTTTTTTCAAAGTTCTGGAAAGCCACGAAGGAAGGACGTTGATTGAGGCGCATCCGGTCACGGGTCGGACGCATCAGATTCGTGTTCACCTTGCTCAATCAGGCTATCCGATTGTGAACGACCCGCTTTACGGCTCCGGTTTCAAGCTTCCGAAAAAAGAGCAGGCGCTAGTGCCATTTCCAATCGGGTTGCGCGCGGTGTCGCTGGCTTATGTCGATCCGTTTGACCGTCGTCGGGTTAAGATCGAAGCGCCGCGGGAAAGTTTTTTGCGTGAATTTGGATTTGAAATAGGGCAAGCTCGACCGTTGCAAAATCCGAAATCCTCATGAGCCTGAAACAATTTATTTCGATTGGTCTGCTGTTGGCAGGTTGCGGCCAAGGTTTTTCACAAACTCCGGTCTGGACGCAAATGCCCGGCTCGCCGAGCAGCACGACGCGGCATGACGATATTTACATGCTTGATGCGACGAACGGTTGGACGGCACGTGGGCGGGCTGGCATTTTTAAAACAACCGATGGTGGAAATACTTGGGTCCAAAAGACCAACGGGGTCAGTTCGACCACGCATTTCCGTTGTATCGGTTTTGCCACAACCCTGCGCGGGTGGGCAGGAAATTTGGGAGCGGGTTCCTATGACACCATCATTACAGACACAAATGTCCTCTATGAAACATTTGACGGCGGTGAGACATGGACGAATCGTCCGGGCTTTGGTGAGGTCGGAATGAAGGGGTTGTGTTCGCTTTCCGTCTTGGATTCGCAAACTATTTACGGTGTCGGGCGTGTGCGCGGGCCGGCTCATTTCATCAAGAGCACTGACGCCGGAACCAATTGGACGGTGGTTGATATGGGAACAAATGGACTGGGTGTGATGGGCGGAATAATGGATGTTTATTTCAAAGACAAAACGAACGGTTTCGTCGTCGGGATGAATACAAACACCTTCGGGACCAATTGCACTTCCACTTACTACGGTCGCATCGCGCGAACTACAAATGGCGGTGCCAGCTGGTTTCCAGTGGCAACAACCACAATTCCGTGCTGTTATTTTTGGAAAATGTCCTGGCCAACGCCGGAGGTTGGCTACGCCTCGTTGCAACAAAATGTCACGTCCAATACGAATCTGAATAACACGTTGATTTTTTACAAAACCACGGATGGTGGCGCAACGTGGAATTCAAACGGAGTTCCTTATACGGCAATCGCCCCGGCACTTGTCACCAGCTCAGACGGATTTTATTGGCAAGGCGTCGGCTTCATCAGCACCAACGAAGGCTGGGCCGGCGGCTCGGCTCTAGCTTCGCCCAATAACTTTTTGCACACGATCGACGGCGGCGCGAGTTGGACTCCAGTTGGCTATACTAGCACTCTGAGCATAAATCGTTTTCGCATTTTAAGCCCGACGCTGGCTTATGCCTCCGGCCAGAAGCTGCATATTTTTCGCGTCCCGCTGGCGATCACGGCGCAACCACAAAGTCAGACGAATCTTGCTGGCTCAACCGTCATATTTAACGCGGCGGGCCAGGGCACGGCGCCCATCGCATTCCAGTGGCGATTCAATGGCACGAACATTTCAGGGGCGATCACGAATTCGTATTCCATTACGAATGTTCAGGCAACCCATGTTGGGAACTACGATTTAATTGTCAGCGATTACAGCGGTTCGGTGACAAGCTCGGTTGCAACATTGAGCGTGAGCGGCTTGCCAGCCATCGCAATGCAACCGCAAAGCCTGACAATTGGCGTCGGTTCAAACGCAACCTTCTCAGTGGTCGCCACCGGCGTGGCCCCGCTCAGCTATCAGTGGAGGTTCAACGGAGCGAGCATTTCCAGCGCGACCAGCAGCAGCTTCACTCGCACCAGTGCACAGACGGCGGATGCCGGGGGTTATTCCGTTGTGATCACAAATTCAGCGGGGAGCATCACCAGTAGCGTCGCGACCTTGACCGTTGCTTTGACCAATGTTCTGTTGGTGGAAAGTTTTGATGGCTATGTTTCGCCGAGTGTCGTCACCAACTCCCAGACGACCAATGGATATAAAATTTTCTTCGGCGCCATTTCCGGCATCGAGGATTTTAAGGCCATCTTTGGTTTCGATTATTCGACGGTGACCTTTCCCATCAGTATTCCCTCTGCTCCGCATTCCAGTGGAGGAACGACCAAGGGGCTTTTTCTCGCCGTCAACAAAGACGCAACTGCTGCTGCGGCGGCGGTGAACCTTTATCCGCTGGGCGTGTTTGCCTCGGGCAACTTTTCCTTGAAATTCGATCTGTGGCTAAACTGGACCAATTTGGGAACTGCCACCGAACACGCACTTTTTGGAATTAATCAGTCCGGCAATGTCACGAACCGCGTGTCGCAGAACACCAGTGACGGTTTGTTTTTTGCAGTGGACGGGAACGGAAACGCTACCAGCACCTCCACGAACTCGCGCGACTTTTCAGTTTTCCGAGGCGGAGGATTCGGGGCTATTCCAATTTTAATGATCACGAACAACACGACGTTTGGCTCCACGCCGCCGTTGGGTCCGCAGTTTGACAACGGCGACGCTGGATTTGTGAGCCTGTTTCCATCAAAAACGATTTCAGGTTATCCGACTACTGCCGGAACGCCCGGCTTGGGCTGGGTCACCGGCGAAGTGCGGCAGGAAAATAATTTGATCACCTGCCTGTTGAACAACACCATCATCGCGCAATACACCAACACTTTTGCCTACACCAACGGCAACATCATGATCGGCTACAACGACACGCTCGATTCACTTGGCGACACCAATGACTTCGTCATCTTCGACAATATTCGCGTGGAATACATCTTCCTATCGCCGGCCCTGCTCTTGTCGCCGAGCATTACAGGAAACAATTTCAGCTTCAGTTTTGCGAGTGAGACCAATGCGACATACACCGTGCAGCGAGCCACAAATTTGACCGCCGCAAGCTGGACAACTTATACAAACGTTGTCGGAAACGGCAGCACCAACACGGTCTCGGTGCCGTTAACAAACAATGCAGAGCAACAGTATTTCCGCGTGAACCGGCCATGATTCAAGTAACCCCGGCAAAAGTTTCGCTTTGGCTTTCACTTGGCAAAAACCCTGACTTTTTGGCATGACAAATTTTGCGCGCTGGTTGCTAATTTTAATCTTTGCAACGGCCATTTCTTCTCATGCGGCAGTAAGATTGGGCAACGAAGTCCTCGTCGAACAGCATTTCAAATCGCTGGCCGGAAAACGCATCGGCCTCATCACCAATCCGTCGGGCGTGAATTCAAAATTTGAACCGACCATTGATGTTTTGCAGAAAGCTCCCGGCGTAAAACTCGTGGCGCTGTTCGGCCCTGAGCACGGAATTTATGGCGACATTCCCGCCGGCGATAAGGTTACAAATCGCGTCGATGTTCGCACCGGTTTGCCCGTGCATTCGCTCTATGACAAAACGCGCAAGCCGACTCCCGAAATGTTGAAAGGTCTTGATGCGCTGGTGATGGATGTGCAAGACGCCGGGATTCGTTCCTACACGTTCATCAGCACGATGGGTCTCGCGATGCAGGCGTGCGGCGAAGCGGGAATAGAATTCATCGTGCTGGATCGCCCGAATCCGCTCGGCGGCGAACGCATCGAAGGCCCGATGGTCACGGAAGAATTTCGCTCGTTCGTCAGCCAATACGATATTCCTTACGTTTACGGAATGACGATGGGCGAATTGGCGGGAATGATTAACGCGGAACGTTGGGTCACGAACCAATGCAAACTCGTCGTCGTCCCAATGAAAGGTTGGAAACGTTCGATGCTCTGGTCCGACACAAAATTGCCATGGGTTCCCACGTCGCCGCACGTTCCTGAAGACACTTCGCCAATGTATATGACGGCGACCGGAATCATTGGCGAACTCGGCAGCGCGAACATCGGCGTTGGTTATCCTGCACCGTTTCATTGCATCGGTTTGCCCGGAATGGATATGTGGAAAACGGCGGACGCGCTGAACAATTACAAAATTCCGGGAGTGAAATTCAAGCCGCTGACTTACAAACCGTATTACGGGCCGTTCACGACAAACATTATTTCCGGCGCGCAACTTTACGTTCTCGATCCACGCCGCGCCCCACTGACCGCGCTTAATATTTATATCATCGAAGCTGCACAAAAAATTTCAGGCCGGGATCTGTTCGCCGACGCCCGGAAAAATTTTGAAGAAGCCGAGGCCAAGAAAGCCAGGGCTGCCGCAGAAAAAGCAGCCAAAGACAAAGCGGAAGGCAAAGAGCAAAAAAAAGAAGAACCGCCAAAAATTCCAGCGAAGCCGCCCACGGCTTTCGATATGTTCGACAAAGTGAACGGAACCGATGCGACGCGCAAAGCCTTGCAAGCTGGAGTTCCCGCTTCGGAAATTGTGAAATCGTGGAAAGCAGGCGAAGACAAATTCCGCGAGAAACGGGAAAAATATCTACTCTATTAACCAACGCTTTTGAGTAATTTATTTTTGTGAAAATTCCGCCGCCGCTCCAGCAAATTGACCGCACCTTCGTCCGGGCAGGACGACGCAAACTCAGCTACTTTGCCGGATGCGATTATTTCCGGCTCGCCAGTCATCCAAAAGTTTTGCGGGCGATGCAGGAGGGTGTGAAAAAATTTGGCTTGAACGTGGCGGCGTCGCGCATGACCACTGGAAACCACCTGCTCTATGGGAAGCTGGAAGCAGCATTGGAAAATTTCTTCGATTGCGAAAGTGCGCTGCTTGTGTCCAACGGATATGCCACGAATCTCGTCGTGGCCCAGGCTCTGGCTGGAGATTTTTCTCATGTGATTGTGGACGAAAAAGCGCACGGGTCGTTGATGGATGCCGCGATCTTTTTCGAGTGTCCGATTATAAAATTCAAACAACGCGACATCGAAGATTTACAGCAAATCGTGGGTCGAATTGGAAAGAACACGAAACCGATCCTGCTTGCGGACGGAGTTTTTTCTCACGACGGTTCGCTCAGTCCGCTAAGCAAGTATCTTAAAGTTCTGCCGAAAAGTGCGGTTCTGCTCGTGGACGATGCGCACGGTGCCGGGACGCTGGGTGACACGGGAAAGGGCACGATTGAATTGCAGGCGATTGATCGGCGACGCGTTATTCAAACGATCACTTTGAGCAAAGCGTTCGGTGCTTACGGCGGAGCCATCTTGGGTTCACGCCCACTGCGGGAAAAAATACTGAGTAACAGCAGAATGTTTGTGGGCAGCACGCCGTTGCCGCTGCCTCTGGCCAATGCCGCGTTGATGGCTGTCCGGGTTTTGAAGACGGGAATAAATTTGCGCCGCCGCCTTGTGCAAAACGTGAACTACGTGAAAGGCGCATTGAGCAAAGCCGGTGTGAAAACTTCTCCACCGCCCAGCCCGCTGGTTGCGATCGTTCCTGAAACCCAGGATGAAGCCGAAAAACTAAAAGCACGCTGTTTGGCGAATGGAGTTTTTCCTTCGCTTATAAAATACGGAGAAGGTCCTCAGAACGGCTATTTTCGATTTGCCATTTCCAGTGAGCACACGAGGAAACAATTGGAAGCGCTGTTGAAAGCGATCATCGGAAAACATTATAAAGATCCAAAAAATTGAACTTATGAAATTCACACGCCTCATTTTAATTCCATCAATTTTGTTAGCTCTGTCCACCTGGACCGCATTCGCTATCGACGATTACAAGCTTGGATCCGACTCGATGTTCAACCCCGATGTTCCGCATGGCGAGGTGACGAAACATAGTTGGAATACGAGTAAAATTTTTCCGGGAACGATTCGCGACTATTGGGTTTACGCACCCAAACAATGCGACGCGGCGAAACCGGCGTGCGTGATGGTTTTTCAAGACGGCGAAGGTTACGTGAAAACCAACGGGCAATTTCGCATCCCAAACGTGTTCGACAATCTCATCGCGCGAAAAGACCTGCCGGTGATCATCGGCGTGTTTATTAATCCTGGTGTGATTCCCTCCGCGGAAAGCGGACACGAGCCGAAGAGAAATCGCAGCTTCGAATACGATTCCTTGGGAGATGCTTATGCAAAATTCTTGCTTGAAGAAATTTTACCGGAGGTTGGCCAGAAATATAATCTCGCCACCAACGCCGCAAGTCGCGCGATTTCCGGTGCGAGTTCCGGCGGAATCTGCTCTTTCACTGTCGCTTGGGAACGTCCGAACGAATTCAGCAAAGTGCTCAGCACGATCGGAAGTTTCACCGACATTCGCGGCGGCTACGTTTATCCATTTTGGATTCGCAAAGAAACGACGAAGCCAATCCGTGTTTTTCTTCAGGATGGTTCCAATGATCTGGACAACCAGTTTGGCAATTGGCCGCTCGCCAACCAAACCATGGCTGCAGCATTGAAGTTCGCCAAATACGATTACCAATTTGTCTTCGGCGATGGCCAGCATTCAGGCAAACATGGCGGCGCGATTTTTCCAGAGGCGGTGAAATGGCTTTGGCGGGATTACCAGCCGTAGATGTAGCCGCGTCTCGTGAGAGCGCGGACTGGTCATGTTTTTGGCAAGCCCGCGTTCTCCCGAGACGCGGCTACGAAGCGGAGTCCTTCCGGTAACTTGCCACGACCCATTCGCTCAAAATTTTGTCGGGTGTTTCCACGGCATCCCGGTCAATCACGAATTCTTTTTGGCCGTTGTTTTGGGAAATCAATTTTAAGCCGAACTGAAAATCCTTAAACTTCGTCGCGCACAAATCGCGAACGGGGATCGCTTGCTCAACTGCCGTCTTTACGAGCGAATCTGCCGCCGCGTCGGTGAAACGAATTGTCAGCCCATGTGTTTCGCGAAAACGCTCTGCGAAATCGTGAACCAATTGCCGGACGACGACTTGTTCTTCCTTTTCGTGTTCTCCGAGCAACTTTTCCAAATCCACTTCCGGCTTGTCCACCAGATCGCGCGTGACGACGAAACGTTTCACTTTTGTCGAGGGCAATTCGAATTTGAAATTGCGGAAAATGCGTTCGCAAATGGTCATCAATCCGCGCGCGCCGGTTTGTTCTTCGGCGGCAAGTTCGGCAATCCGTTTCAATCCATCGTCGCGAAATAAAACTTCGATTCCGTAAGCGGCAAAGGTTTGTTCATATTGGCGGATGATGCTTCCTTCGCTTGATTTCAAAATGAGAAACAAATCGTCGGAGTTGAGTTGCTGGCAGACAACGCGCACGGGGAGACGCCCGATAAATTCCGGCTCGAAACCGAATTCAATGAAGTCGCGGGTTTGCACCTGTTCCAACGCGGTTTCCTCGGCGACTTGATTTTGCAGCGGAGCGGCGAAACCAATCGTCGCTTCGCGCAGGCGTTTACGAATCAGTTTTTCCAAACCGCCGAACGCGCCGCTGACGATGAACAGAATGTGCTTCGTGTTGATGTTGCTCACGGATTTTTTCCCGCGTTGATTCACATCCATCATCGCCTGGATTTGTCCGGCGATGTCTTGCGGCGAACGCGCGGGCACTTCCGTTTCTTCCATCAATTTGAGCAGATTCGTTTGCACACCACGCCCGCTGACGTCGCGACCAGAGTTGGAATTCGCAGCCGCGATTTTATCAATTTCGTCGATGTAAATAATGCCGTATTGCGCGCGTTCCACGTCGCCATCGGCGCGGCGTAAAAGTTCGCGAACCAAATCCTCGACATCGCCGCCGACGTAGCCGGTTTCAGAAAATTTCGTCGCGTCACCTTTCACGAACGGAACGCCGATCAAATCCGCTGCGCTGCGGATCAGGTAAGTTTTTCCCACGCCGGTTGGCCCGACGAGAATGACATTTTGCTTGGCGTAATTCGGCTGGTCTTTGCCTTCCATCGCGAGCCGCACGTGATGGTAATGATCGCACAACGCGACGCTCAGGACTTTCTTGGCTTCCTCCTGTTTGACGACAAAACGGTCGAGATACGCTTTGACTTCGCGCGGTTTTTTGTTGAAGGAAAAATCTTTTTCCTCAGGCTCGACTTCCTGCGATTCCGGCGCGCCGGACATTTCGGTGCGGGAAGATGTCCCCGGCGCGTTTTGAAAATGTTGCCGCATGAATTCCTGCAATTGCCGTTGGAATTCCTCCGGCGCCGGTGGTCCGCTGGAAATTGTTTTTCGCATAAAGAGGAGACAAGTTGGATGGAGAAAAGTTCAGGGTCAAGATGCGGCGTCTTTGGCCGATAATTTTTTTGCCCCGGCGGGGCATCCGAAAAATGATTTTCAACCGTCCCTTCGAGCCTCGACTTCCGTCTATCGGATACCCGGCGTTAACACGCCGGACTATTTTCAATTATCCCTTCGGGATAAGGAGACAGCCAGCAAGAGTTGGAAAAATTTCTACTCGAAAGAAATCGCTGAAATATTTTCGACGCCGACGATGGAAAAGCGTTCTTTGCTTTCAAAAATGATGGCCGTTCTTTTTCCCGGCGAGAGCAGCACAAAATCCATGTGTTTGACTGTGATTTTTTTCCCATTATCAATTTCGATTGTGAACGGTCTGAATGGCCGGGCGTGCAAGACGTCTTCGATATTGACTGCTTTCATAATGCTAGTTTGCGCTTCCGGTCGTCAAATTTCCAGTCTTGAATTTATTTTAAAGTTCGGGAAAAAGATTTTTGGCAATGCTGCAATTGCCGTTGGAATTCCTCCGGTGACGGCGGTCCGCTGGAAATCGTGTTTCGCATAAACAGAAGACAAGTTGGACGGAGAAAAGTTCAGGGTCAAGATGTGGACGGATTGGTTCCTCGCCTCATCCATGCAATCGGGCGAATTGTTCTGCAAATTTCTCGCGCTCTTTTCTGGTTATATTTCGCACGTCCAAGTGATGTCCAATCTCATGCATCAGAACGTTTTTAATGTAGAACCGATGTAACCAATCAACGTCGGTGACCGAAGAAAAAGGCCAAGCGTGGAGAAACACACATCGGTTCCAATAGTGTCCGTAAAAAGCTGTCGAGCGTCCCCATGCCTTCAGTTGCTTCTTCGTTCCCGACAAAATGAAAACAGCTCGAAGATCCTTCAGGAACTCAATTGGACAGATCGTTAGTTTGGATTCCACCTCGCGAGCAGTGCATGGATGCACGAAACCTTCAGAAGGAACGATTTCTATAATTTTTGGAAATGTTGGATGCTTTGCAATACGCCCGTCGAATCGCTTGAACACGGATTGAGCTTCGAGAAACCACGGTTCGTATTCAGACCAGTTGGTAAACCGACTTTCAGAATATCGATTTGAACGCGGGCCGGAACCTTGATTATGGGCGCTCATAGCAATCTACTCTGACAGAACTGCTGTCTAAGTGAATTTATTTTCTTTCCTTCGTTTCTTGATTCTTGTCAGGGCTCCACTCATTCAACCTGCGCTCATTTGACGAGACAGGATTCTTCGGTTGTAATAAATCCAACGCTTCGCCAACCAAATAAAGCGAACCGGTAATAACAACGAAAGAATCCTGAGCCGTTGCTTCAAGCGCTTGCACCAGTGAATTCAACGCCGCGATTTGCTGTGCGAACGGCGTGTTTCAATTCTTCGCGAACGGACGCGACTCTTGGCGGCAATTCCACCGAAAATCATTGAGACTTGGTATTACGGCAATTGCATCCATTGAGTTTGCGAGCGATTGGTCAGCAGGTCGTTGATGTCTTTCCAGAGCTGTTCGGTCATCTGGCGTTGCTTCCGCCGACTGAATAGCTTTGTGCCAGCGCGGATGCGGATAGGCGCTTCCCAAAATTGGGTCGGATGAGTTGCTCGGATGACCACGTAGTAGTACTTCGTCGCGCCTCTGGAGCAACGAAGAAAGTGGTTTCACCCTGAAAGACCAAGATTTCGCGTGACCTTTTCTGGCAATTGCCGAAGCAGGACGCCCTCCGTCGTGGCCCGTGAAAATTTGTTCAAACTCCAAAAGAAGAAATGCTGTTCAATTTGGACAACGACCCAGCGGAAACAAAAAATCTCGCCAAAGAAAAACCTGAGTTGCTACAGGAATTGAAAGCAACTCACGCGGCAGTCGTGGCAACATTTAAAAACTAAAAGAGTTGAGTGACTGAATTTAGAAGTTCCGTTTAAAAACGCCTTCGACTCACGGCAGGTTTGTGTGAAATCTCACGGGCTTTTTCCAAATCAATCCCGGTTTTGGAATTGCCCGGCCATCCATACGCGATTTAGCCTCGCTGACATGAGAGTTACCTTGCCCCACTTTTTCGCGCTTGCAGTACTGACGCTGTTGCTGTGCGGTTGTTCTCGAAATGCCATGTTGGCGGCGGCGAAAAAGGGAGACACAAAAAAAGTGAAACGGCTGCTGGCAAAAGACCCGGCCCTGGCCGATGTCTGTGAAATCTTCGCCCAAGGTCGTTCGGCCTTGACGCTTGCGACGGTGAACGGTCACGCGGAAGTCGTTGCGGCCCTGCTTGAAGCCGGAGCAAAAACCAACTACAGCCACCTGATGGAATTGGCCGCCCGGCACGGACATATCCCGGTCATGGAGATGCTCCTGAAGAAAGGTTTTTCCGTCCATGGAGACCAATTTTATAGTCCTCTGCTATCGGCGGCAGGCGGGCAACCGGCGTCAGTGGAATTCTTGCTGGCCCACGGAGCTGATATTAATGAACAGGACAACCAAAGGAACGGCGGCTGCGCCGCCCTGCATTACGCCGCGCTTTACGGCAATCCGACGATGGTGACAACGCTGCTCGCCCACGGAGCTAATATCGAAATTAAAAACAACGACGGCTGGACGCCTCTGTTTCACGCCGCCGCCTCCGGGGAGATCAAGACGGTGGAAGCATTGCTCGTCAAGAGCGCCAACGTGAACGCCCGCAGCGGGCGCGGGTGGACGCCGCTCATGCGAGCCATCGCCAACGGGCATGACAATGTGATGCCGATCCTGCTCGCGCACGGGATAGACGTGAATGCCCGCAATGACGAACAGGACACCGCGCTGACACTCGCGGTCAAAGAAACCTATAATCCGTATGCTGTTTCCGACGCGGCACTCAGCAAAGCGAACGAGAAAAAGTGCCTGCAAATGGTGACCCTTCTCCTAAAGCATAAAGCCGATCCGACCATGCGGAACAAAAACAAAGAGACGGCGTTAAACCTGGCTGAAAATCAGAATTGGCCGACCGTTGCAACCGCCTTGCGCGATGCTGCCGGAGCAACGAAGAAAGTGATTTCACCCTGAAAGACCAAGATTGTCGCGCGATCTTTTCTGGCAATTGCCGAAGCAGGACGCCTTCCGTCGCGGGCCGTGAAAATATGTCGGCACTCCAAAGGAAGAAATGCTTTTCAATTTGGACAACGATCCAGCGGAATCAAAAAATCTCGCAAAAGAAAAACCGGAATTATTGCAGGAATTGAGAGCTGCGCATGCGGCAATCGTAAAATCATTCAAGCTTTAACTTTTCTGCGCTTCCTTCGCCCACGCGTCTTTCAATGTGATCGTGCGATTGAAAATTAATTTGTTGGGCGCGCTGTCTTTATCGAGTGCGAAATAGGCGAGGCGCTCGAATTGGTAGCGGAGTTCGGGTTTTGCTTCGCACAAGCTCGGTTCGAGTTTCGCAGTCACGACTTCGAGTGAGTGCGGGTTGATGTGCGCTTTGAAATCTCCGGCGGCATCGGGTTCTGGAACGGTGAACAGTCTGTCGTAAAGGCGCACCTCGGCGTCCACGGCATGTGCGGCGCTGACCCAATGAATTGTGCCTTTGATTTTTCGTGCTGAAGTTGCTCCACCGGTCTTGCTGTCGAGGTCGGCAGTGCAGCGCAGTTCAGTGATGTTGCCGGACGCATCTTTCACGACCTCGTCACACTTGATGATGTAGGCGTATTTCAAACGGACTTCGCCGCCGGGTTTGAGTCGAAAATATTTCGGCGGCGGAACTTCCTGAAAATCGTCGCGCTCAATAAAAATTTCTCGGCTGAAAAGAATTTTGCGTTTCCCGGCGTTCGGATCTTCGGGATTGTTGACCGCATCGAGTTCTTCAACTTGGCCTTCAGGATAATTTGTGATGACAACTTTGATTGGGCGCAAAACCGCGAGACGACGCAACGCAATCTTATTTAAGTCCTCGCGAATCGCGTGTTCCAAAACTGCGACATCCGTCACGCCGTTGTATTTCGTGACGCCGATGTGATAGGCGAACGCCCTGAGGGCGACCGATGTTACTCCGCGACGTCTCATTCCGCTGATTGTCGGCAGGCGCGGATCGTCCCAACCGGTGACAAGGTTTTCAGTGACGAGTTGCATGAGCTTGCGCTTGCTCATCACGGTGTAGCCGAGGCTGAGGCGCGCGAATTCGTATTGATGCGGCAACGCGCGTGGCAGTTCGAGTGATTCGAGAATCCAATCGTAAAGCGGGCGATGCACCTCAAATTCCAGCGTGCAGATGCTGTGCGTCACGCCTTCGATGTAATCGCTCAAGCAATGCGCGAAATCATACATCGGATAGATGCACCACTTGTCGCCAGTGTGATGATGCGAGGTGTGGCGGATGCGATAAATGAGCGGATCGCGCAACCAGATATTCGGCGCGGCGACATCAATCTTCGCGCGCAAGACCCGTTTGCCGTCGGGAAATTCTCCGGCTTTCATGCGCGTAAAAAGATCGAGGTTTTCTTCCACACCACGATTGCGAAACGGACTTTCCTTGGCATTGCGGCGATATTCGTCGGTTTCGTCGGGCGTCAAATCGCAGACGAACGCTTTGCCATTTTTGATCAGAGCGACGGCGTGTTCGTAGATCTCGTCGAAATAATCGCTGGCGTAAAACGGCTCCGTTCCGCTTTTCAAACCAAGCTGTTGATCCGCCCAATCAGCAATGAGCCAGTTCACATCTGCTTGGATCGACTCGACATATTCAATGTCTTCCTTCGTCGGATTCGTGTCATCCATGCGGAGATTGCAAATACCACCGAACTCGCGCGCGATGCCGAAGTTCAGGCAAATCGATTTCGCGTGGCCGATGTGCAAATAACCATTCGGCTCTGGCGGAAAACGCGTGACGATCTTCTGGTATTGGCCGGTCTTGAGATGTTCCGCAACGAGGTCGCGAATAAAATCAGATGCGCCGGTTTGCGCGGCAGGATTATTGTTGGCGGAATCAGCGTTCGGCGTTGTCATTCGTGGAAGTAGTTAGCACAAGAGCGGATGAAATGGCAAATGCTAGAGAGGTCTGTGTTGCAAGTTGGAGTTCAATTAATGCGCCTCATCCGAAAGCGGCGGTGAACGCGCCGCAGTCCAGACGCTTTGCGAATTTCCAATGTCTCTAAACTACGCAACGCGTCTGGACTGCGGCGCGTTCACCGCCGCTCGTGATCAACCTACAAAACGCGGTTCGTGAACCGGTCCGAATCCGTGCTTGCGCAACAGTTCAATAAATTTCGTGAGGCCGCGTTTTTCATCCGTGCCAAGATGATATTGAATATGCCAGGTGAGATAATCCTGACGAAAATCACGATCAAATTCCGGGCGAGTGGCAATAATGTGATCCAACGTATCGAGGCCAAAACTTTTTGCTTCGTGAAGTTTTCGGCTAAGTTCTTTGTTTTCGATTCCGCGTCGCAATGCCCAGACCGCATAAACGAAGGGTAATTTTGTCAGTTCAAACCACGCTTCGCCTAAATCCCAAATCGTGTGTTCGTGCGGAGCGCAGAGAAAATCAATCGCGCGATCGCCGATGAGTAAAACATTTTCCAGCGATGGCGCGGATGCGTAATCGGTCAACGGTTTGAACTCGGGTTTCAATCCGCGTTCGGCCAACAAAACTTTCAGAAGATTCACGCTCGTCAACGAAGCGGTGTCGTAGAAAACCTCACGAATTTCTTCCAGCGGTTGTCTGTGCGCGAGGAAGACGCTTTGCACCTCGCCAAGTGATGCGATGGCAATTCCATCCAGCACATCGTAGCGATCGTTGAACAAAACTTCCGTGACGCTGACCAATCCAGCGTCGAGTTCATCGCGTTGAAGTTTTTCCGCCAGCTTCGACGGCATCATGAATTGAATTTGTTCTTCCAAACCACGCGTCAATGGAACCGCATTCAAATAACCGACCGACCCGACGCGAAACGGCGCGAGCGAGCTCTCCAAATTTCCTTCCCTTTGATCCAGCACACGGCGCGTTTCGCGCTCGTAACGTTGCGCCAGTTCTTCCGCCGTTTCGCGCGGAGCCATGCGTAGTTTTGGAATTTCGTCGGAGGATTTCATGCGCAAAAAATTCAAATAAACCGCACTTCCACCTCATTTTTTACCCGCTCAAAATGGCGATCCTGCGTGGCGACAGCCAGCCCGTGCGCTTTCGCAATCGTGAACTGGTAAGCGTCATCGAAATCCAGATTGAAAACCTGCGCCGCACGTGCCACTGCCGGGTAACCGATGCGATCCAAGTGCAACAGGTCCAGATTCGGAAGCGAGTCGCTCAAGAAATCAGCAAACAGTCCGGCTTGCTGGCGGCGTAACGTAATGACACCGATGGAATGAAGCGAAAAATCAGCAATGGCGAGAGCGCCCGTGTTTTGTTGGAGAAACTGCTCGCATTTGGCGCGTCCCGGCTGGCTCAGCAGGATTTCCAGGAAAACGTTTGTGTCCACCAGAAAGCTCATCGCCACTCGTTGGCCTTGTGCTGCAATTCAACGGCGGTGAACTCCTTGCCGAGATCAGCAAGGCCGCCCGCCCAATTAAATTTGAAACCGGGCGGTTTGGCGGACTGCGTCAATTGGCCGGACTGCTCGGCGAGAAAACTGAGAAACGCCAGAAGCTGCTTCCGCGATTCCTCTGGCAACGATTCAATTTTGGCGATGATGGTTTCGCGGCTCATGGCAAAAGATTAATCCCGACGAGCAACGTGGGCAAACAGGAATTTAACTGGCTTTGCGCTCGTAACGTTGCGCCAGTTTTTCCGCAGTTTCACGCGGTGCCATGCGGAGTTTTGGAATTTCGTCGGATGAACTCATTCATTCGATTTCCACCAAGACCGGCGCAAAGATATTTCGATCCACGTTGCCGCCGGTCAAAATCACGGCGACGCGTTTTCCGCGCATCGCGCTGTGTTCCTTGAGCAGCGCGGCGAGAGCCAGAGCGCCAGCGCCTTCGGCTACATTATGCGTATCGGTAAAATAGTGGCGCATGGCAGCGCGAATTTCAGTTTCGTCGAGCGCAACAAGTCGCGCCGCGCCGCGAAGAATAATTTCCACCGCGCGCGGATCGGGAACGCGGCAGGCCACGCCATCGGCAATCGTTTTGCCAACGTTGGCTGAAACCGGTTTGCCCGCGAGAAATGACGAAGCGTAAGCGGGAGCTTCTTTCGCCGTCGCGCCGATGATTTCTGTTTTTAATCCAAGAGCATCACGAACGGCAATCATGCCGCAAATTCCTGAACCAAGACCGATCGACACATACGCCGCATCCAGATTCGGCACGGCCTGAAATAATTCCAGCGCGTAACTGGCAACGCCGCGAAACAACGGTTCATCGAACGACGGCACGAAATGCAGATTCTCATTTTTGGCGAGGCCGGCAGCGTGTTCGATTGCGTCCTGAAAATCGTGACCGTACTCGATCAGTTCCGCGCCGAACGCTCGCATCGCTGCATTTTTCTCCACGCTGTTGCCGTGCGGCACAACGATGACGCATCGCAACCCTTTGCGCGCCGCCGAAAACGCGATGCTTTGACCGTGATTTCCGCGCGTGGCCGAAACAACACCCTTTACTTCGGGATGCTGGCGAAGGAGTTCCTCCAGATACACAATCCCGCCGCGCACTTTGAACGCCCCGGTGGGATTATGATTTTCGTGCTTCACCCAGACATCCGCGCCGATGCGTTCGCAAAGCAACGGCCAGCGGATTTCCGGCGTCGGTGGAATGACGCTGCGAACGAGTTCAGCCGCAAATTGCAGCGAAGCGAGTGTTGGCAAAATGAAATTTGGAGAAGTCATTGACCAGTTTGATTAGGACTCTGATCTTTTAGTGGGTTCTCAGGGGGAGACATTGAGATGCGTGGTGATGATTTGTGCGCCCAAAAAGGTGGAGTGCTAGCGTGTTTATATGAAAGAAAATGCTCCTGTGTGCCAAGAAAATCCAAGTCGGAGACAACACTGGCAACCCCAGCCAGAATGGGTTCTGGTATCGCTGCATAATTACGGTCACAATGAGCCAAGAACTTTTTAATAGTAGTGCGGGAGTTGATCAAAATCCCCGACATCTCCCACGACTCATTTTCCGTTCTGATTCGCCTCGATTTCGACAAATGCGCTAAATGTTGGGAAACCTTGGTGAACTCGCGATCCGCGTCTTCAACCAACGAAGCTCTAAAATTGAATTCCGTTTCCGCTAGGGAATCTTCGCGGGAATTTTTCTTTTGCTGCGCGTTCCTACTGGGACGCTCAAAAAAATCCAGCAGGTTGCGATAACTCGTCAGAAATGTTTCAAGCAATGCATTGCGAAAAAAAACTATTTCATTGCTTGTTAATCGAACTGCGTTTGGCGACGACAATCCTCGATCTCCGTAGTAAAAAACAAGATTGTGAACTAAACCTAATCTCCGTTCCGCATAAATCATCTGGTTTACAAGGTAACAAACATCATCGAGAACTCGAATTTGTTCCGCGCTCAGTGCAGGACGTTTATCTTGAATATTCACGCGGTCGCCAAATTATCTTCCAACACTTTTGATTTATTCTCTGGCGGCTCAGCTTCATTGGCCGTCTGCAAAAACTCCTAAACATTGATCGGTTCGTAAAAAGTATTTCGTTGCACCGGTGTGCGGCCCGCTTCGCGGATGGCTTTGACCATTTCGGTTTCGGTCTGGAGTTGCGGCGGCGTCATTGGCGATTCACGCGGATCAATTGTCCGTTCAATAATGTTTGCTCGCCAATAGCTTTGTCGATTCGCTCCGCCTGTCCGACAAAATCCGGGTTAACGGTGCAGACGATGATGCCCGCGTGTTGCGGTTTCTCCGTGTGCAAACGAATGAAATGGCGGCGATTCAATGTCAACATCGCGCGGTTCTCAGCGGTCGCAAATGCAAGCACCTTGTCATCGGGCAAGGCTTCGTCGGCTTTACCAGTTTCCTGAATGGTCAGCACATTGTGGCCAAGTTCGCGCAGCTTCACGACGACTGGCAGGGGAAAGTTTTCGTTGGAATAAAGCCGCGCCATTACTCGGCCTCGTTTTCCTCAATCTGTCGGCCGATCTCGTCGCGATGGGAACGGACATACGCCCAGGCATTCGCCAAATCTTCTGCACGCAAAGTCGGATAGGAATGCAAAAGGTCGGCTTCGGAAATGCCCAATCGTCGCGCTTGTTCCAGAACCCAAACGGGAATCCTTGTGCGAACGATGCAGGGTTCGCCGCCGCAAACGCCGGGACGACTTTCAATGCCGGGAAAAGCGTCGCTCAGATCGCTGGCTGTCCAACGCAGCAGTTGCGCTTTTTCAGCACGCGACAGTTTCGCGAGGATTTCTTCGGCTGCTTCCAATGCGCTCATAGGATGCGAGAAATCTATGAGTGAACGGCTTTTTGCGCAAGGTTGCTCACGCCGCCGCCAGATTAACTTCCAAAACTATTTCGGTTTTAGTTGTCACGCGGCGGCGGCTTCTGGAAGGGGCAGCAACGGACAACGTCGCACGGTGCGGGCAATGCGTTCTTCAGTCTGGTCAGCGGCGATTTGCAAATCAAAGTGGCTCTGCAAATCCAGCCACCAACCGGCGCGCGTGCCGAAGTAATGCGAAAGCCGCAAAGCCGTATCCGCCGTGATGGACCGTTGGCCACGCACAATGTGATTGATGCGGATCGGCGTCACGCCAATGGCTTGGGCCACCGCAGACTGGCTGAGTCCCAGCGGCTCCATGAAATCGTGGAGCAGGATTTCGCCGGGATGAACGGGTGGAAGTTTCTTTGTCTTCATAAGTTCAATGGTAATCGACAATCTCAACGTCGTGCGCATCTTCGCCCTGCCACCGAAAGCAAACCCGATACTGGTCGTTGATCCGGATGCTGTGTTGCCCAGCGCGGGCGGCTTTCAAGCGCTCCAACCGGTTTCCCGGCGGCATTTGTAAATCGCGCAACTCGCGCGAACGATCCAATTGCGTCAGCTTGCGAAGCGACACGCGTTCACTCTGAGGCGAGAGTCCGTGGTCTCTGCGCCGTTGCCACAGTCGTTCGGTCTTCCGGCAGGCGAAACTGGCAATCACCGAACCAGTTTATCGCGACGCGATAAGATGTCAACGCCATCTCCCGTCGTTGCCTTTTTCGCCGTTTTCGGGCAGAGTATTCGCATGAGCGATAAACAACTTGCCTCGGAATCCATCCAACGTTTGCCGGAAGATGTGAGCTTGGAAGTTATCGCCGAACGGCTGGAGTTTCTCGCAGGAATCCGCAAAGGGTTGGATCAAATTGAACGCGGCGAAACCGTGTCGCACGAGGAAGTCAAACGGCAACTGGCGACAATTGGATCGTAGCAGCCGAGGTGACGAGGCTCTAACTTTTTGGATTCGTTCGCGAAAAAGGCCGAGATGTTTGAGCCTCGTCACCTCGGCTGCTACGAGTTTCACGCCGTCGCCAGATTATCTTCCAACACTTTCGATTTATTCGCGGGCGATTCAGTTTCAGTGGCCGTCTGCAAAAACTCCCAAACTTTGATCGGTTCGTAAAAAGTATTTCGCTGCACCGGCGTTCGGCCCGCTTCACGGATGGCTTTGACCATTTCTGTTTCCGTCTGCAATTGCGGCGAGGTCGCGCCGGCCATGTGGAAGATGTGTTCCTCGATGATCGTGCCGTGTAGATCGTCCGCGCCGTAGCTCAACGCCACTTGCGCCAGCTTCATGCCCATGCCCACCCAGTAGGCAGTGATGTGATCGAAGTTGTCGAGGTAGATGCGGCTCACGGCGATAGTGCGCAACGCGTCGAAGCCCGTGGGCGGCGTCTTCACCGGAATGTCGTTGTTCTCCGGCTGATACGGCAACGGCACGAAGCCGACGAAGCCGCCGTGGCTCGGAGTTCCGTCCCGCGTGCGGGACGGCTGGGGAGCGCGGGCTTCAGCCCGCTTCACTGCCGATGAGTTGGGTGATTTCGATTGTTCTGGGTTCTCGGACGCGGAAGCGGCGTGAACGCCGCGCCCCGAACCGTCCCGCAAAGGGCGGGACGGGACTCCAAACCCATTGGCACGAGCTTCGTCCTGCAACGCGCGCAATTGCCGCAGATGATCCACGCGGTCGGCGAGCGATTCGACGTGGCCAAATAGCATCGTGCAGGTGCTGCGCCCGCCGAGCTTGTGCCAGGTGCGATGGACGTCGAGGTATTCTTCGGCGGATTCTTTGCCCTTGGCGATTTGCGAGCGGATTTCTTTGCGAAAAATCTCCGCGCCGCCGCCAGTGAGTGATTCAAGTCCGGCATCCTTCAATTCGCGCAACGTCTGTTCGACGGTTTTTTTCGCGAGCCAGGCGAGGTGGAGAATTTCAATCGCGGTGAAGCATTTGAGGTGCAGCTTCCCGGTAGGGACGACCTGCCGGTCGTCCTGGCCGCGCGGCAGCGCCGCCCTACCATCTTGGTGGGGCGAGACTACTGAAGAGCCGCCGTCACATTGATCTTGCGCACCCGCGCCGGCTCGCGAGGACGCTCGCCCCACCACATCATCATTCAGCGCGCTCAACGCCTTCAACATGTCTGTGTAATAGCTGAACGGCAGCGAGGGATGCAGTCCGCCGACGATGTGCAATTCCGTGATGCCGAGCTTCAACGCCTCGCGCGCTTTCTCGACCATCTGCGGGATGGTCAACTCGAAGCCGTCCGCGTCGCGCTTCTTGCGCGAGAACGAGCAGAACTGACAGCTCAGGATGCAATAGTTTGAGTAGTTGATGTAGCGGTTGATGATGTAGCTGGCTCGATTTCCATTTTTGCGCTGGCAAACGAGGTCGGCGATTGCACCGAGCGCGTTCAAATCTTTCGTTTCAAAAAGGCGGAGAGCATCGGCTTCGGAAATACGTTCGCCTGCCTCGACTTTTTCATAAAGGTCGCGGAGTTCACTGTGTTGGATGAGGAAATTCATTCGGCGTGGAAATTTATCTGAACAGCGCTTTAAAGCCTGCCTGCTCAAAATGCTGGTCGCCTGTCAACGCTTCGCGAATGCCCTCGTCTTCCATCACCACGAATGAAATGCAGTCGGTCAAAGGCCAGTCTTTATCCGGTCGTTCACGAAAACGGCGAAGTCCCCGTTCCAGCAATTTCGGAGTCAAGCGAACGAACTTAATCCTTTTGTCGGTTTGCAAAGATTCGTAAAGCGCGAGAAAATCATCGTGATCGCGCGGATGGCACAAGGCATCTCCCAATTCCAACAAAATAGCGTCAGTGACCACAATCTTTCGCCACGCACGGCGATGCTCGATCACGGCTTGTTTGTGAATGGACTCTTTTTGATTGAGCAACGCTAGAAAATGAAAACTGTCTGCGAAAACAGCGTTCATTTCTTTTTGGGATGCCCTTTGACATAGTGCGCATGGTTCAGCGCGTAGTCCTTCGGCCAATGGGGTCGAGGTTTGGCCAGTTTCAAAATGGCCTTAATGAATGGCTCGTCTTCCGAGAGCAATTCCAAGGTTTCAACCTTCACTTCCATTCCTTCGGGGAGTTTTACATCGGGCGGCAGCACCACAACGCCGTTCTGGACTTTTCCTGTATAACTCATGGTGAAGTGTTCGCCTAAAACGGACGTGAAAGCAAGCGAGCAGACCGGTCAACACCCTAGGCAAAAGCAAATTTTATCCCTGTTGTTTGAACGGGTCGCCGCGATTTTTTCGTAGAGGTCGTTGAGGTCGCTGCGTTGGATGAAGAAATTCATCGTCCGCAGATTAAAGCAGACTTCGCGCGCCAGGGCAAATATGGGTCAGGCAGGAAGTAATTTCCTATGAAATCATGTCTTGCTCAAGCGAAGACGTTTGCGGGCGAGAATCAACGTCAGCACGACCAGTGTGATGGCTTGGATTATCCAACCGAGCATGAAGGAGTAGGTCATGGATGTGGCCACGTCGCCAACAGTTCGTGAGTCACCAAGTTTGAAGAGCAGCATTTGTGAACCATAGTTAACTACGAAACCAGATAATGAGATCACGCAAAGCACGCAACAAGTCACGACTCGTGTCACTCGCGAATGCAAAAACTGTTCGATGCGCCAACCGAGCGTTTGTCCCTTGCGAACGATCAACCACCAACACAACGCCAGACTTCCGGCAATTGCCACAACGCGGACAAGCGACAATAAAACCACAGGAAATGTTCGCCCCCGTGCAACAATATCAAAATGGCTACCCATTAATCCTAATGATACCGCGCTGCTGGAAATTGAACCGATGAGTCCCGATACAAATCCCCAAACTTGGATGCCGATTAGCATCCAAAACATTCGATCCAGCCAAACCGCTTTACTGTTTATTTTTCCAAACTCTGAATCCAGTAAACTGTTTTTCCCAATTCGCCCGGTCGCCACCACAAATGCTTCCTCGGTGGACAGTCCCTGCGTTTGCAGAGTTGCCACTGAATCGCGCAAGTGCGTTTCCAGTTCGTCAAGATTCTCCCATTGAAAGGCGGGCGATTGGCTGAGATTTTCGCGCCAGCTTTGGACGGATCGGTTCAGGTCAAACGAGGGTGTTGTTTCCATAATTTCGTAAATGTTTCGTGGACGCTCATCCACTGCTTTTTTTCTTCCTGCAAAGCTTTCCGGCCTTCCTTGCGCAGGCGATAATATTTTCGCTTGCGTCCGGTTTCGGCCTCGCGCCATTCGGATTCGATCAGGTCTTCCTTCTCCATCCAGTGCAACACGGGATAAAGCATGCCTTCCGTCCATTCGATTTTATTGCCGGATAATTCCCGCACGCGCTGGATGAGCGCGTAACCATAGTTCTCGCCCTCCGTCAGCACGGACAAAACTAACGGCACAGTCGAGGCGGCAACGAGTTCCTTAGCAAGCATTGCACCGTTATGCCTAATGTTGCTATGCTTGTCAAATACTCATTTGCATCCGTGTAAATCGAACGGAGCGCCGACTTGCAGTCGGCTTTGAACTCAATGGATTTCGCAGTGTGATTCTCCCGGGGTTCTTGGTGTGTCCATGCTTTTAAGCCGGTCGGAAACCGGCGATCCGAAGACGGTGTTGCGATGCGCCAACTTGAAATTTCATCCTCTTGTTCGAACCGTTAAAAGATGCCATCGTTTTGGGCAGAAGACATGAGCACTTCTTTTTCCAAAAAAATCCAGATGCAGCGTCGGTTGTTCTCGGAACTTTCCAATATGTTCGGCAAGGAGGTTCCGCTCTACGACAAATCGCTTCTGGTGAACAAGGAATGTAACAAGACGGTTTGCGCGCTGCTGTCACAAATGTATGTCGGGTTCAATCTTTCGGAGGCGCAACTCGACAAAACCAGCGGCGAACGGCATGGCGCGATTCGCATTGGCAAACCGGAGGAATATCGCCGGGTCGCGGGATTTTTCGCCGCGTTCGGAATGGAGCCGCACAATTTTTACGACATGACAAATCTCGGCGGGAAAAGCCAGCCGATCATTGCGACTGCTTTTCGTTCTTCAAAAAATCCTGAGCATCGCGTTTTTACGTCGCTGTTGGTCACAGATTATTTTGATCCGAAAACGCGCGAACGAATCGAAGCGTTGCTCGCGCCGCGCGAAGTTTTTTCCGAACGCGCCAAGGAATTGATTTTTAAAAATGAAAAGCAAGGTGGATTAAGTCCGGCGGAAGGCGAGGAACTGATTGGCGAAGGCATCAATCGCATTTTCAAATGGACGGGTAAAGCGCGCGATCATCAGCTTTACAAGGAATTGAGCGATGCCGGTTTCAAAATTGCGGCGGATATCGCGTGTTTTGAATCGCATCACTTGAATCATCTCACGCCGAACACGTTTTGCATGGATCTCTACACGACGGCGATGAAGTTTTGCCTCGGCGAAATGGACGCGAACACGCATTTGAAACGTTCACAACAAGCGTTGGATCGGCTCGCACAAAATGCGGACAAAGATTTTCTGCGACTCCAATTCAAACATCTTCGTCGTGAAGATATTGATGGTTTTGCAAAAGGAAACATTTCGCCGGATGCCACACGCAACTTGGCGGAAAAATTGACGCGGCGTTTGCAGGAACCAGACTTGGCGCTGAACAAATTGAAGCACGCCGGTTTCAAAGATTTCACCGAAGGTCCACCAACTGGCGTTCCGCTTTTGTTGCGACAGGATTCCTACAAAGCGTTGACCGAGCCTGTGACGTTTCAACAGCCAGACGGATCAAAAGTAGAGACGGTTCACACCGCGCGATTCGGCGAAATTGAGCAGCGCTTTTACGCCGCCACGCCGAAAGGCAGAAAATTATACGACGATTGCCTTGCTGCGGGAGAGGCTCAAAAGAGCAAAAAAGATTTTAACGCTGCTCAGGAGGCGTTCACAAAATGTTTTGCCCCGTTTCCGAAGACACTTCCTGAACTGCTGGAACAAAAACTGGTTTTCGGCCGCTACTCCGCGACGAAAAAGGGGCTCGCCGCAAAAAAGAAAATCAACACGACGGACATTTGGGAATTGGTGAAGCTCGGCTACGTCGATTACGACGGATTGCGTTACGAAGATTTTTTGCCGGTCAGCGCGGCGGGAATTTTTGCTTCAAATCTCGGCCAATACGGAACCAAATCCACGGCGACGGAAAAGCCTGCCTACACTCAAGAGACGCTCGAAAAAATCATGGGTAAAAGAATAATCGACTCGAACGACAGCTACGGCCGTTTGCAGGCAGAGTCGATCAGTGACGTTTTTGAGCAGCTTGGTTTGTCTGGAGAAATTCCTTCAGCGGAAAAGTCGAAGCGGACAGAGCCGGTCGCCGCGCGATGATTTATTTTTTGCTGAAGGCTCCGAAGAGCGACCGCATTTCCTCTTCGACCTGTACTGGGTCGATCAACGTTTGAGCAATTTCGTCGCGCAATAATTGCCGATAGCGCTTGCGCAAACGATGAACGGCCACGCGCACGGCGCCTTCGTCCATGCTTAAAATTTTCGCGGCATCGGCGTAAGAGGCATCGCCCTTGCCGGCGCTGAGAAAGTTTTTTAATTCAACGAATTGTTTCTCGCGACCTTCCGCAGCAAGTTCCAACTCCAAACGGCCAATGACTTTTGCCAGCAAAGCGACCGCCCATTCGCGATCGAATTCCTGGTCCGGGCTGATGGCATTGACCGCGACCTGAAATTGCGTGTCAGCGGTTTGCCAATCGAGCGAAAGATGGAGCGCGTTGCCGCCGCGTTTCTGGCGTTGCGATTTGTCCCATTCGTTGGCGAGAAAATGTTTCAGCGACGCGAGCAGGAAAGCGCGGAAACGTCCACGCTCCGCCGTGAGGCCATCCAGATAATTTTTTTCCAGAAACCGCGCGAAGAACGACTGCGTTAAATCTTCCGCGTCCGCCTTGGCGTGGCCGCGCCGACGCACATACGCATAAAGCGGGAACCAATACGTTTGGCAAAGTTCCTCCAGCGCGTGATCGGACTGCGGCGTGTGACGTCTGCCCGCCGCGAGCACGACCGTCCAATGCGTCGTGGCGAAAATATCGCCGGGCGCGCTCGTGGATTGGTTGGAATTTTCGTTGGTCAATTTAGGGTCCGCCCGAAAGTCGTAAATACAGCTTGATCAAAAGCAGCAGCAGCACATAAACCAGCATTCCAAAAACGGGTGCAGTGATGAGTGCAAGCCCAAGATTTAACAGGATAGTTCCCTTTCGGTGGTCTGGATTCAGTGCGACTGGATCAGTGACTTCTATCGCTCGATTGTCGGCCAATTGAATTTCGCTGCGAGTTACTGCAACCAACCGATCCACAATCGCACGAGCGACGCTTATTGCCTCCGCCGAAGAATCGCCAACCGCCGTCACTCGATAACTGGATGTGCGAGGAATCTTGCCAACCCACACTCGGCCCGCGAGATGTTGTCGCGCGTTGCTTGGAGACAACTTGGGTTCGTTGAAGTTCGTGGCATAGACGGCGGAAAGATTCAAGTTTGACACCACCCCGTCCAACACGAGTGCCGATTTGACAAGTGATTCAACGTCTCCGGCAAAGACTCGGGTCGGCGCGGTGATAATGGCAGGCTGCTTTACTAAACCAACGACGGCAGTGGCAGAGCAGGAATTCCGGGTGAAAGACAAGTAAATCCCTACCACGAACCAGGCAAAGACCAACACTGCCAGTGGAACCGCCGCCCATTTCGCCCCGAGCAGCAGCGTGCCGCTTCGACTTCTGGCAGCCGACGCGAGACAGATCTGACCGTGAGGTGCCAAATTCAAATCCCGCAATTTTTCCAAGGGCTCGAAAAACCAGCCGCGCACCAAGCTGGCAATCACGTCCAGCAATCCGAACCAGCAGACGATTCTGAAAATATTTCCGAAGCCCGCGAAGAAATGAACCAGCAGAAGGATCAACCCAATGGCGGCAAGCTCCGCAAACAAATTGCGCCGAATCATCACTCGCTCTCCGTTGAGTTGGCCAACGAGTGGAGAGTTAAATGGTTTCCAGAAGTTCGGCCGTTTTCCTGATTTCGTGTCGTCGGATTCTTTCGCGGCGCGCTCGCGTTCCGGAGTTTCCGCAATCGTTTCCACCTGCGTCTTGAGCGCGCTGGCTTGCTGGTAGCGGAGTTCGGGTTTCTTTTCCAACGCACGCAACACCACTTCGTCGAGGCGGACATCAATTTGCATCCCGCGCGTGCGGGACGAGGGCGGAACAATTGGTTTCCCAGGCAATTCGCCCGTGAGCATCTGGTAAAACACCACGCCCAGCGCGTAGATGTCCGCGCGATGATCCACCTCACTGGGATTATTGCGCTGCTCCGGCGACATGTATTGCGGCGTGCCCATGACCTTGCCCGAGTCGGTCAACGTTTGGAGTTCCACCTTTAGGCGATCCGGGTTTGCCGTATCAGAGCCGCCTGAAGGCGGAACTCCGAACGGGGAATCCGCGCCCACAATTTTGGCCAGACCGAAATCGGCGACCTTCACGCGGCCACGGCGGTCCAGTAAAATATTCTCCGGCTTGATGTCGCGATGGACGATGCCGTGATCGTGGGCGAATTGCAGCGCGTCGCAAATCTGAGGGACAATGGCCAGTGCCTCGCGAGACGAAATCCGGCTGCTGTGCAAAAGCTGGCGCAAGTTCATGCCGTCCACGAATTCCATGAAAAAAAAGTAAAGCGATGTAGCGTCAGGCATCCTGCCTGACGTGGAGGGCGGCATCTTGCCGCCCGGATTGGCTCTCTCACTGTTGTCGGTGGTTTTTCCGCCGGGCTGGAAGACCGGCTCTACGGCAGGCAGGATGCCCGCCGCCACACCGAATTCGTAGAGCGTGACGATGTTCGGATGATTCAACTTGGCCAGCGCCTTGGCTTCGCGCGTGAAACGTTCAGCGAACGCGGGATCGTCGCCAATACCGGGTGGAAGAATTTTTAGAGCAACAATGCGATCAAGCTGTTTCTGTCGCGCTTTGTAAACGGCACCCATTCCACCTTTGCCAATCAGTTCGAGAATTTCGAGTTGCGGAAAGAGCGCGGCGAGTTGGGTGACGCTTGGCGGATTGAACGCCGGTTGTTTGGCATCGGTGACGGTGTCCGCGCCTGCGCCCTGCTGGAGAAGGCAGGCCGGACAAAGCCCGCCGAGCGCGGGGTTTTTCAGCGGCGTGCCACAGTGCGGACAATGATTGGCGTCTGACATTTTTGGATTCGCTTCGGCGTCATTCATACACCTTCCTCAGAAGCAAATCGCTCAAGATGTTACCGACAAAGAAGAACTATTTTAAAATGTGGCAAAGTTTGAAGAGACCAGTTGCCTGTCACGACCCTCGCACCGGCTCTTACTGATCCGCCTTCAGCAAACGCTTTTTTCGGTCCTCCGACAGGCTGCTCTGCGCGATCCAGATTTTGGCGGCGGCAGGATCGGATTCCATCCATTGTCGGGCGATATTTTCACTCATGGAGTTACGTTGGTTCGGTTCTTTAATTGATTCCACCCAAGGCGCAGCGAGTTGAGGGTATTGCCACGAAATCGAATTGACGTATTGCTGCACTGCGCTTTCCTGCGATGGCCCGGCGGGAAATGTCGCGAGCCATTTGCCTGCGGCGGTTGGGTCGTTATTGGCCCATTGCGAGAGAACGGATTGAACGGCGCTATCCCGGGTCTGGCTCGAAGGAAAAGCGGAAATCCACGCGGCGGCGGCTTCCGGATCGGAGTTGGCCCAGGAGGATGCGACGGTGGAAAGAGCGCGGTTTTGAGATTCGCCAGCGGGCAATTTGGAAACGAAATCCGCCGCGTCGCTCGGCGAATTTTGCGCGATGCCCGACGCAATGCCTGACACAAACGAATCGCGCGCCTTGCCCTGCGGCAATCGGTCGGCCCATTGCATTGCTTTCGTGGGATCACTCGAACCGAGCGTGCTGGCGATGCTGCTCAGAAAATTATTCTGGCCATTGCCGGGCGAGAGCGATTGACCGTAGGCCATCGCTGCTTCCGGGTCAGTCTGCGCCCATTGCGGCCCGAGATTTTGCAATGCGTTTTGTTTGGAACGACCTTCCGGCAATTGCGAAGCCCACGCGACGGCGCTGGTCAAATCGGATTGCCCCCATTGGCTGGCGATGTTGCTGATGAAATTATCCCGCTCGCGTCCTGCGGTCATGGTGCTCGCAAATTCCGCCGCCGCCTTCGGATCGTTTTGCGCCAGTTGCCACGAAATATTTTGCAGGGCGTTCCGCTTGGCGCTGCCTTCGGGAAGCGTCTGAATCCATTCCATCGCGGACTTTGGATCGTTCTGAGCCAAACCATTCGCAAGCTGGCTGATGGCTTGCATCTGGGCATTCCCCGGAGCCATTGCATTCACAAATGCCTCGGCCTTTTTCGGATCTTGATAAGCCAACTGGCCCACGATGTTTTGCAAAACACGGTTGCGTTCCGCGCCGGCGGGCAGTGTGTCCACAAATTTCATCGCCGCCTCGGGATCTTGTTGCGCCCATTGGCTGACGACGGAGCTGACCAGATTATTTTTTGCGGTCCCGGGCGCCAGAGTTTGCGCATAATCCATCGCTGATTTGGGATCGCTCTGCGCCCACTGGCTACCAAGGCTGCTCATCGCTTGTTGCTTCATCTGGCCTTCGGGCAATTGTTGCACCCACGCCGCCGCGCCATTCACGTCGCTGTTCGACCATTGCGAAATAATGGAACTGATGGCGTTCCGTTTGTCATTGCCGTTCGGTAAGGTGTTGGCCCACGTAATGGCCGCTTGTGGATCCTTTGACGCCCAATTCGAAGCAATGGATTGAAAGGCTTGCGAACGTTGCTGGCCGGAAAGTTCTGCCGCTCTCGCCGCTGCGCCTGCGGGATCCTTTTCCGCCCACGCGCTGAAAATCTGATACATGCCGCCGCCATAACGGTCGCTGGTTCCCTGGGTCTTCATCAAATTGAACGCGGCCTCAGGATCTTTTGCGGCCAGGGAATTGATCGCAGAACTTAATACGCGCGTGCGGAGTTGCCCGGGCGGAAGTTTTTGCGCCCAGTCAGTGGCTGCAGCGGAATCTTTCTCGGCCCAACTTTGCACGACCTGCGCGATGGCGTTTTCGCGCGCTTGCCGATTCGGCAGGGAATTGGCGTAGGCCATGGCCGCGTGGAGATCTGTTTCCGCCCACTTGCCCAGGAGCATTCCGCACAAGCTGTCGCGCACATTTTGTGAACTGATTTTTTCCAAAAACGCCAGCGCCTGGGGCATGTCCGCCGGGTCAATCGAATCGACAAATTTTTGCCAATCGGTGTAGCGGCGTCGGTTGCCCCAATTCATTCCGCCACTGCTCATCTCGCGAATCCTGGCTTCGATTTCCTCCAGACTTGGTTTGCCTGAAATTTTTTGCCTGGCGGCGTTGTCCGTGGTGGATTTTTTTTGGCGAATGGGGGGCAAGTTGGAAGGCGACTGGCCATTGACCGAAGCGGTATCGCCGGAAGCGGGTGCAACAGTTTGCTGCGGCGCGCTGCGTCGGGCGACGTAATAGCCACCGCCGAAAGCCAGAGAAGTGAGCAACAGCAAAGAAACAAAAAATTTTGTCGTCATAATGAAACGCCCTCGTAAATGAAAAATTGGATTGGCAGATGATTGTTGGACGAATTGCGCCCCGTTTGTCGAGGAAAACAAATTAACTCATTTCATCCGAAAAAAGGGAAACACCACTTCTGTCGCGGTGACCGCCAGAAACACCAGACTGACCAATGCGTTGAGCCGGAAGAACGCGTTTTGCACCCAATTCAAACTGCGCCGTCGCGCCAGCCAATGTTCGATCACCAGCGAGAAGGTGATGATCACGATTCCGACCATGTAGGCCAGACGAAAGCCGCCGAGCAAACCAAACACCACCAGCACGCCCACCATCAACATGTGCGAGAGAAATGCGGCCGCCAAGGCGTTGTTGATTCCCCAGCGCACGACGAGCGATCCCAGATTGTTTTTGTCATCGAAGTCATAATCTTGAATCGCATAAATCAGGTCGAAACCGACCAGCCAAAACACGACGGCAATGGCGAGCAGAAGCGGAAGGACGAAGCTTTCTTTCATCGGCCAGAAAACGACGTCGCCTTTCACCGCGAGCCACGCGCCAATCGGCGCGAGAGCCAGAGCAATTCCGAGAAAGACATGCGTGAAATCGGTGAAGCGTTTCGTGAGTGAGTAAAAACAAACGACGAACAGCGCGACCGGTGAGAGATAAAAACAAATTCGGTTCAGAGAGAAGCTGGCCACGATCAATCCGACGCCGCTCAAAAGGCAAAGCACCCACGCGCTGGCCAACGAGATTTGGCCAGCGGGCAAATGACGCATGTTCGTTCGCGGATTTTTCGCGTCGAACTTTCGATCCGCGATTCGGTTAAACGCCATGGCGCACGTCCGCGCGAAAACCATCGCGGCGAGAATGAGCAGAAAAATTCTCCAGCCCGGCCAGCCGCGATTATCGCGAGCCGCCACGACCATCGCCGCCAGCGCAAACGGCAGCGCAAAAACGGTGTGGGACAGTTTTACGAAGGAAGCGTAATTGCGAATGAGGGAAAACATTTTCAACCACGGATAAACACGGATGGACACGGATTTCGGAGTGACACGAATTTCACGAATTGACACGAACTAAGAATCTCATAGCAAAAACGAATTCGTGAAAATTCGTGTAATTCGTGTAGGCCATCCGTGTTCATCAGTGTTTATCCGTGGTTAATCTTTTTCTTCCGCCCATCGCGCTACGAGCTTTTGCTGCACCCCCAAATGATCCAACACCCGCCCGACCACCGTATCGACCACTTCAACAATCGTTTTTGGATGCGTATAGAAACTTGGGTTGGCCGGGATGATCGTTGCTCCAGCCAGAATGAGCAGCTCGAAGTTTTTAACATGAATCAAGCTCAATGGCGTTTCCCGAGGAACGAGAATCAACTTTCTCTTTTCTTTCAAGACCACATCGGCCGCGCGCAGCAAAACGTCTTCGCTGAATCCATGCGCGATGCGTCCGAGCGTTCCCATCGTGCAGGGAATGATGACCATGGCATCGGGTGGATTGGAGCCGCTGGCGAACGGCGCGTTCATGCTTTTGAGTCCGTGTGGCTTGACTCCTTCAGGAAATTTCAAGCCTTCCGGCAATTCTTCCGCAATGACTTGATGGGCGTAATTGCTCATTACGACATGGATTTCGTGCTGGCGCGGATCGAGATTATCGAGCAAACGCTGGGCGTAAAGCGACCCGCTGGCTCCGGTGATGGCAACAAGAATTCTCAAGCGACGGAACTATGGCGAGGCGTTCTAGTCCGATCAAGTTTACAAACCGTTCAGCCCTTTCAAATACGCTAAAATTAATTCCGGCAGCGCTTTGCTGTAGCCGCCCTCCAACAAACTGAACGTTGGAATTTTCAAATCGCGGATTGTTTTTCCGAGCCAATGAAAATCTTCCACGTCCATGTTTTGCTGACAAAGTGGATCGCCTTTGAACGAATCGAATCCGGCAGAGACGGCGATTAAGTCTGGTTTGAATTTCTTCAATTCCTCCAACGCCATCGAGCAAGCGGCGCGATAAGCTTCCGCAGGCATGTTGGGCGAGACCGGATAGTTGAAACAATTTTTGTCGCGATGATTTTGTCCGCTGCCAGGATACGCCGGCCATTGATGGACAGAGAAAAAGGCGCAGCCATCGCGATCCAGTAAAATATCTTCGGTGCCATTGCCGTGATGAACATCGAAATCAAAAACGGCGACCTTCTTGATTCCAGCAGCGCGCGCTTCCAAAACGGCGATGGCAATGTTGTTCAGGAAGCAGAATCCCATCGGATGATTTTTCGTGGCGTGGTGGCCCGGCGGGCGCATGAGACTGAAGGCGGTTTCTCCATCGCGACAAAGTTTTAGCGCGTGGAGCGCCGCTCCAGCCGAGCGGCGCGCGTGTCCCGCAATTCCCGGATACGCCGGAGTATCAGGATCAAAATCCATTCCTTCACCCAGCGATTTCAATTGTTCGCGAGTATGCGCCCGGAGAATTTGTTCGTCGGAAACCGGCAACGGCTCCAGCCAGTCGATTTTTAGATCCGACGGTTTTTTTAATTTTTCCACCGAGCCAAGAATTCTTTGTGGCCGTTCCGGGTGTCCGGCCTTGTGATATTCAGTGCAACGATTATCCGTGATGACTTTCATGGGAAGAAACTAGCTGCAGATGAAATGAATTTCACGGAATATAACTTTGAGCAGGAACACGATTCGAGCAGTCTTAACTTTATCCAATGAAACTTCCAAAAATAAATCGTCGCCGATTCTTTTGGTCCTTGTTTCTTGGAGCGCCTGCTGCGGTTTTTGCGGATTCGTATTGGCTCGAACCGGATTGGTTGAAGGTGCGCAAAATCCGGCTGGCCAAAGAAAAACCGACGCATCGCTTCGTCCACTTCACTGATCTGCATCACAAGGGCGACAAGAAATATCTCGAATCGGTCGTGCAAGAGATCAACAAGGTTTCGCCTGATTTTGTCTGCATGACGGGCGACATCATCGAGGAAAGTTCGTTTCTCACCGAGGCTTTGGAAATTTTGAACGGGATCAAGTCGCCGGTTTATGGCGTGCCGGGAAATCACGATTACTGGGCGCACGCTGATTTTGGTGAAATCGCCAAGGCTTTTGCGAAAACCGGTGGGGCTTGGCTTGTGGACAAACAAACCACAACACACGATGGCAAAGTAACTCTTCACGGAGCCGGAAAATATTCGCCAAAAAATCTCCTGCCGAACCCAAAAACCAAAAACGTCATGCTCATTCATTATCCCGAATGGGTTGAGCGTCTGGCTTCAAATAAATTTGATGTCATTCTCGCCGGACATTCGCATGGCGGACAGGTTCGCATTCCGTTTTACGGCCCCATCGTTCTTCCATCCGGCACAGGGAAATATGATCTGGGACTTTTTCAAACTGCATCGGGCCCTTTTTACGTCAGTTCAGGAATTGGCTGGTTTGTGTTCAATATCCGTTTTCGTTGCCGACCGGAAATTGTCATCTTCGAAATCTAGAATCCTGCCGCAGGGCAGACGCATCTAATTCCCTGTTGTTTTTCAGGATATTTGATTAACACCGTGTCCCGCGATTGCGGGACCGGTGCCAGAATGCCCAAAGCTGAATTCAGCCGTTTCAACGGCTTACTGGGCGAATGGAGAAGCCGTTGAAACGGCTGAAATTTCACCACACGGACTCTTCACCGGTCCCGCAATCGCGGGACACGATGTTACTGAGAAAGTTAGATGCGTCTGCCCTGAATCCTGCCGTTATCAGTGATGACTTGGAGGCCGCTCACGTTTAATGTTCACAGCGTCCCGGCAAAAAAATTTCGAAAATGAAACACGCGACGATCTTTCGCTTGAGCTTTCGTGCTCTGATTTGGTTATCCATTCTCCTCCTTTGCGCGCCGGTTTTACGAGCCGCTGATTCCACATACGTCGTTGGCGTTGCCAAAATTGATGTCACGCCGGATTACCCGGTTCGCCTGAATGGGTATCTTGCCCGTAACGGAGAATCAGAAGGAATCATCCAACCTATTTACGCCAAGGCGCTCGCCATCGGCAGCGACAAGGAAGGGCCTGCTGTTCTGATCTCACTGGATAACTGCATTCTCCCAGGATATCTGCGCGGCGAGTTGTTGAACCACCTCGCAAAAAAGAAAATCACTTCAGACAAATTTGTCATCGCTGTTTCACACACGCATTCCGCGCCGAAATTGACTGGAGCGGCGGACAATATTTTTGGGAAGGATATTCCCGCCGCAGAACAAGCGCACATCGACCGTTACACCGGAGAATTGATGGATAAGTTGGAGCGGGTTGCGCTCGCGGCGTTGAAGGATCGCAAAGCGGCAAAACTTTCCTGGGGAAAAACCACAGCCACCTTTGCCGCAAATCGTCGGACGAAAGGCGGGCCGGTTGATCACGACTTGCCGCTGCTGCGCGTCACCGACAAGAGCGGAAAGAAAATCCGCGCGCTGCTGGTCAATTACGCGTGCCATTGCACCACGCTCGGCGCGGAGCCGAATCAAATCTGCGGCGACTGGGCTGGTTACGCGCAGGAATTTTTGGAGCGCGATTTTCCGGGCACCATCGCCATGACGATTGTGGGTTGCGGCGCGGATTCTAATCCAGCACCGCGTGGCACAGTTGATCTGGTCAAACAACACGGCCAAAGCATCGCGACGGCGGTGCAGGAACTTCTTTCTAAAAATCTCACACCGCTCAACGCGAAATTGGAAGGGCGCACGAAACAAATCTCCCTGCCGTTCGACACGATGCCGACACGGCAGGAATTTGAAGCCAAAGCCGCCGACACCAACGCACACTTCGCCGTTGCCTATCACGCCAGGAAACAATTGGCGCGACTGGATCGCGGGGAAAAACTGCAAAGCGAATTGCCGTATCTCGTGCAGACCTGGAATTTCGGCGACGAACTTGCGCTCGTGTTTTTGCCGGGTGAAGTGGTCGTTGATTATTCGTTGCGCTTAAAAAAGGAATTTGATGCTGCGCGACTTTGGGTCAACGGCTACGCCAACGATGTGCCTTGCTACATTCCATCGAAACGCGTTTGGCGCGAGGGCGGTTACGAAGGCGGCGGGGCGATGATCTATTACGATCGCCCCACCCGGCTCGCGGAAAACGCCGAGGAATTGATCATCAGCGCCGTTCACGATTTGATGCCGAAAACGTTTCTGCTCGACGAAAAAAAAGCGGCGCTCGAACAACACAAGTTGGAATATCCCGATCCCAAATCGCCGGAGGAAGCGCTGAAAAGTTTTCACACCAAACCCGGTTTCATCGTCGGTCTGGTCGCAAGCGAACCGCAAATTGTTGATCCCGTGGCAATTGATTTCAGCACCGACGGAAAATTGTGGGTGCTGGAAATGCGCGATTACCCGAGTGGCATGGATGGAAATTTCAAAGTGCCGGGCGGTCGCGTGAAACTTTTGGAGGATCGAAACGGCGACGGTAAGTTTGAACGCGCGACGCTGTTCCTCGACAAGCTTTCGTTTCCCACGGGCTTGATGCAATGGCGCAAAGGCGTTTTGATTTGTGCCGCGCCCGACATTTTTTACGCTGAAGACACGAACGGCGATGGCAAAGCGGATGTTGTTAAAAAACTTTTCACCGGTTTTGCCACGCACAATTTTCAAGCGCGGGTAAATTCATTGCGCTGGGGTTTGGACAACTGGGTTTACGGTTCGGGCGGACTTTTCGGCGGGAAAATTCACAGCGAAATCACCGGCAAAGACATCGAATGTAGCGGACGCGATTTTCGATTCAATCCAGACACCGGCGTACTCGAATCATCGAGCGGCGTCAGTCAACAAGGCCGGGTGCGCGATGATTTCGGAAATTGGTTCGGTTGCAACAACAGCGTTCTACTTTTGCATTTTCCACTGTCGGAAAAATATTTACGTCGCAATCTGCACGTTACTTCGCCCGAGCCAGGCATTGCGCTCGGCCAGGATGCGGATCCGAATCTGCTCTTTCCCGCGAGCCGGACGCTTGAACGTTTCAATGTTCCTAATTCGGCTAATCGCACGACTTCGGCTTGCGGCGTCGAGAGCTATCGCGATGAATTGCTCGGTAAAAGTTTTCCCGGCAACTCGTTCATTGGTGAGCCGGTCCACAATCTCGTCCATCGCTACGAAGTGAAAAACGACGGGATCAGTTTCGTTGCGCACCGGCCCGAAGACGAAAAGAAATCCGAATTCCTCGCCTCGACCGACAATTGGTTTCGCCCGGTGGAAACGCGCACCGGTCCCGACGGCGCTCTCTGGGTCGTCGATATGTATCGCTTCGTGATCGAGCATCCAAAATGGATTCCGGCTGAGCGCATCGAGAAACTCGACGTCCGCGCCGGCGAAGACAAAGGTCGTATTTTTCGCGTTTATCCAATTGAGGCGAAACTGCGTTCGGTTCCGAATTTGGCGCGAATGAAAACTGCGCAACTTGTCGCTGCCATGGAAACCGGCAACGGAACGGAGCGCGATTTGGTGCATCGAGAATTATTCCAACGCGCGGACCGGGCGGCGGTTGAGCCGTTAATGAAACTCGTTCAGGCCACGAAAAATCCTGCGGTAAAAATCCAGGCGCTTTCCGCACTTGAAGGATTGAAAGAGCTCACCACAGAAGTGGTCGTCTCCGCTTTGCGCGATTCGTCCGAGCCGGTGCGCGAACAGGCGCTTCGTTTGAGCGAACCGTTTTTGCGCTCTGGAAACAATCAAGTCGGCGAAGCGGTTTTGAAATTGGCGCAGGATGATGCGGCGCGAATTCAATTTCAACTCGCGCTGAGTTTGGGTGAATGGAATGACGCAAGGTCTGGAGCAGCGCTGGGAAATTTGCTCAAAACGCATTTGGCTGATCCGTGGTTTCGCGCGGCCATTTTGAGTTCGGCGAGTTATTTTCCCGGCGAAATTTTGCAAACGGTTTTGGCGCTCCCGTCGCAAACTGCCGGTCGCGATGAAGCGATCAACGCACTGGTGGCAACCGCCGCTTCTTCGGAGAACAACGCCGTTTTCGAATCCACTTTGATCGCCATCGCGCCGCAAAAAAATCAGCCGCTGGCCTCGTGGCAACTCGCCGCGCTCGCCAGTTTGCAGGAGGCGTTGCATCGAAAAAATCTTTCGGTCGGCGTGTTTGAAAAATCCGGGAATGAGAAAGTTCGCACGGCGGCTCAGGCCATCGGCGAATCAGTGAATACGGTGGATCAAATCGCGCAAGATGCGCAGGGGTCCTTGGCCGATCGGCAGGCCGCGATTCGTTTGTTGACGTGGAGCAGCAATGAGAAACAGTTGCAGGCGTTGATTGAGCTTTCCACGCAGGCGGAAAATCTGAAGTTGCAAAAGTCGGCCCAGGATGTCCTGCGGCTTCAGCGCAATTCGAAAGTGCCGGAACTTCTCCTGTCGGGTTGGAATGGTTATCCCGTTTCCGTTCGCTCCAGCATTTTGGAAATTCTTTTAAGCCGCGACGAAGGAATCGAAAAAGTTTTCGAGGCGGTCGAACGCGGGTTGATCCAGCCAGCGCAGGTGCCGATGGGCCATCGCCAGTTATTGCTCAAGCATGCGAATAAAAAAATTCGCGAACGCTCGGCGGTGTTGTTCCCGCAAAATCAGGATCGCGCAAAAGTTGTGGCGAAGTTTTCCGAGGTTGCGAAGTTGATCGGCAATCCAGATAACGGCGCGGCGGTTTTTGCGCGGGCTTGTGCAAACTGTCACGCATTTCGCGGGCAGGGCGTTGGCGTTGGCCCGGACTTGATGGCGCTGGGCGACAAGTCGCCGCAAGATTTTCTCGTCGCGATTTTGGATCCGAGTTCGGTCGTCGAGCCGCGGTTCGTGCAATACAATATCGACACCAAAGATGGCCGCTCGATCTCCGGCGTGATCCAGGCGGAAACATCCAGCAGCGTGACGCTCGTGCAAGGGGGCGGCGTGCGGGAAAAAATTCTGCGCTCCGACATTGAGCAGATGAAGGCGTCGGGTCTTTCGCTCATGCCGGAAGGGCTTGAAGAAGGAACCAGCGCGCAAGATTTCGCTGATTTGATTTCGTATTTGAAAGCACGCCCTGCCGCATTTGGAGCAGCGACGCCCGGGCAAACGGATGAAGCGCGGAAAAAATTCCAAGCGGTTGGAGCGAATGGTTTTGCCACGTTGATCAGCGCGTCCGAGAGGATGGATTATCCAAGCTGGCTTGGGAATCAACCATTGGCTTTTTGCCGGCTAAACGATGGAAAAGGCAAAGTAAGTTGGACGAGCGCGCCAGCGCCGGAAGGAATTCGGACGAACGAGTTTTACGAGTTCCGGCTCGCGGCGGCGCTCGGTTATTTGTCCGAGGCAATGGGAAAATTCACCTTGAGCATCAATGGAAAAACGGCGGTGAACTTTGCGGTCACGTTAACAGATGCGATTTGGAAAAGCACCGATGGCCGCGTCTCCATGCATTATCAGGTCATGGAAAATAACGCCGAAGACAGCAACGGCGTCCTGACGATTTCGGTGCGCGGAAATTTGTTGAAGGCAGGCGAACCGCTCAATTTTGAAGTCGCCGGAACGGCGGCGAACAGCCAGCGATGGTTTGGAATTTATTTGTGGCCGGAAACGAAGAGCGCGAAATTAAAATGGCCACATTGAGGGCCATCGACTCCAGTCGCAGATTCCTCATTCTCTCCAAATGCACGGGTCGTCTGGAACGCAACGGAACGAAAAGCGAGAAAAAGGAATTGCCATCCTCCGATGTCCGGACTCACATAAGGGAGTAACCTATGAAAACGCGGCACGGCTTCACGCTCATCGAATTGCTCGTCGTAATTGCCATCATTGCGATCCTGGTCGGCTTGTTATTGCCCGCTCTGGCCAAAGCGAAACAGAGAGCGCACCTGGTTAATTGCCTCTCCAACTTGAAGCAATTGGGGTTCACCATGGCCATGTACACCGGCGATAACCGGGATCAATTTCCTTATTCCGGCAGTGGCTGGCCGCAGATGCCCTTTGTGGATCTTCTGAAAATGTTCAACCCTTACATCAGCACGAATAACCGCGCTTTCTTTCTTTGCCCTGCCGACCGCGGGCGCGGATTTAACATGGAATGGGTCGTTCGCAACGGCAGCGGTGTCGGTATTTCGACCAATCAATTGTTGTTTCCTTGTTCCTACTATTACTATTTTCAGTTTTACAATGACGACGCCGGAAGCGCTTTAAAATTGCGCAGAGTTTCGGAAGTTCGTTTCCCAACCAAGAAAGCCATTGCACCCTGCTTTGCCAGCACCCCCAATACGGCGAACGACGTCGTTCAAGGCACCCTGACCGGCGGGCATGGAATCAAGGGCATGTCGCTGTTGTTCGTGGACGGGCATTCCCAGTTCGCCCTCTACCCGCAATTGAATAACACCTTCGGGAGCGGAACACAGAAGATCTACAATCTGGACTGGACGGCGGGCGGACTGTCGGGCGCTGACTTGATGAGATAGCGCCTCAAGCCAGGCAGTCCTGAAGCTTGATTTAAAAAACCGTCAGACCGAGGGCGACAACGAGAAGTCCAAACGCCAGACGCAAGCCGCTGGTGAGGCGAGTGCGTTGTTCATTAGCCGTAGCCCAATTGACGAGGTCGCGCATTCGCCAGGGCGAAACCGTGAACCAAATTCCCGCAACCACCAGAACGTAAGCCCAAGTTTGCATCACAATGACCCAGGGAGTTTCGCCAAGCCGCGGACGACCGGTGTCCACCATGAGTTTGGCAACGAGTAGCATCAAGATGGCGAGGCCGCGTACGGAAAGAAAATCTTTCACAAAAATGCAGGTGCCAACGCCCACGGCGATGAAGAGTCCGTAAAGAATTGGTTTCAACGATTCAAAATCGGAAATGGATTCCTGTTTTAGATTCCAGACAAACCAAGCGGTGCCCGACAGGACGAACAGATAACCGATGGGAACGGAGCGTGGAAATTTTCGCAGCGCAGCGCCGAAGTCCGCCGGTTTCAGTAAACCGAATAAGTTGATTAACGCGGTCAGCGACCCGAGAACAATGGCCAGCGTCGAAAGTTTGATCTGCATAAGTTGTTTAGGAAAACACGAAGGATGGAAAAGACAAACTGTATTTCTGGAAGGTGCGGTTCACAGGTTAGTTGACGTTCAGGATGGCAGGGTCGCCATAAAGTGTGAAATTACTCGCGCGCTCGATCTTCAGATCCATGATTTGGGCGCGATGTCTTTCCCCTCCATCAAACACGACGATTTTGTTGCAACGTGTTCGGCCAGTCATGCGTGACGGATTTTTCTTGCTCGCACCTTCGACGAGAATTTGAGTCTGGCGGCCCACAAAACTTTCGTATTTTTTTGCGGCAATCGTGTTGATGTGCGTCAGCAGGCGACTGTGTCGATCCTCAATCAAATCTTGCGGAATTTGATCCGGCATCGAGGCCGCCGGAGTATCTTTGCGCTGCGAATACTTGAAGACAAAGGCGTTGTCGAATTCGATTTCGCGCGCAAGGGAAAGCGTCTCTTCAAAATCGGTTTCGGTTTCTCCCGGGAATCCAACGATGATGTCGGTCGTAATTCCGATGGCCGGTTGAACACGGCGCAAGTCGTGAATGATCTTGCTGAAACGTTCTCGAGTGTAACCGCGATGCATTAATTTTAACAAACGATCGCTGCCGCTTTGCAAGGGGAGATGCGCGCTTTCCACCAGTTTTGGCAAACGTCCGTACGCCTCCACCAAATCATCGCCGTAACCTTTGGGGTGCGGTGAGGTGAAACGAATTCGTTCAAGCCCGTCGATTTCGTGAACCGCTCCGAGCAATTGCACGAAAGCGGATTTTTTTGGTGGGGCGAGGCTACTGACGAGCCGGCTCGCGGGGACGCTCGCCCCACCTAATAATTCTTCGGACGAAAATCGCTTGCCATAGCTCGTCACGATTTGGCCGAGCAACGTGATTTCTTTCACACCCCGTTCAACCAGATCGCGGCATTCGGCGACGACATCGGGAATCGTGCGGCTCCGCTCTTCACCTCGCGTGTAAGGCACGATGCAGAAAGTGCAGTATTGATTGCAGCCTTGCATGATGCTGACAAACGCACTCACTGATTTGTCTTTGGCGCTGCCGGAAAGAATGTGTTCCTTGATCGTGGCTTCGCTCCCTTTTTCCTCGGCGATGTCCACGATTTTATCGCGTTTGCCTGAAAGCAATTCGTCCAGGTAATCGGCCGCGCGATGAAATTTTTGCGTGCCGAGAACCAGGTCCACGTCCGGCAATTTATCGATGAGTTGCTGCCCGCGACTTTGCGCCATGCAACCCATGAAGCCAAGAATGACGTTCGGGCGCGACTTGCGAAACTGCCCAGCCAAATTCTCCATTTTGTTGATCGCCTTTTGCTCGGCCATGTCGCGCACGCTGCAAGTGTTCAGCAGAATCACGTCCGCCACCGCTTCGGTTTGCGCGAGAGAATAACCCTTGGAAACGAGCTGGGCGGCGACGGCTTCCGAGTCGCGCTCGTTCATCTGACATCCGTAGGTTTTGATAAAAACGCTGGGCATTAAAGTGGACGCAAGCTAATGCACGAACCGACCAATTAAAAGGCGTAATCCCAGAGCAGCCATTCGATTCGAATTCGACCCGCGCGCTGGCTTTTTTCAACTCAGGCTTGAACCCCCGGCGTTTTCCTTCATAGATGTTTCGGCTCACAACAATGACACCAGAAATTCCCATCGAACAATTCGAGGTCTTCGCCAGCGGGATTGATCATCCTGAGTGCATCGCCTTTGATCGGCACGGCGACCTTTGGGCGGGCGGCGAGGCGGGGCAAATCTATCGCATCTCACCCGGCGGAAAAGTTCACCTCGTCACCACGATGGGCGGATTTTGCGCTGGACTCGTCTTTTCACCCAACGACGAATTGTTCGTCTGTAATCCGGCGCTCGGAATCGTTCGCGTTCAACCGAGTGGCGAATTTGAAGTGTTCGCAACCCGCGTCGGCGAACAGAAAATCATTTGCCCAAATTACGGCGTGTTCGATTCCGCCGGAAATTATTACGTCACCGATTCCGGCAACTGGAAAAAGAACAACGGTTTTCTGCTCCGCTTCACTCCCGATGGCCAAGGCGAAATTCTCGGTGGCCCATTCGGTTACGCCAACGGCCTCGCGTTGAGCGCGGACGAAAAAACCTTGTTCATGGTCGAGAGCAACACTGACTCGGTTTTGCGATTTGAAATTCGCGAGGGCGGTTCAGTCAGTGCGCCCGAAATTTATGCCACGAAATGTGGTCGCTTCCCCGACGGCCTCGCGCTCGATGCCGCTGGAAATCTCTACGTCTGCTGCTACGCCTCCGACGAAATCTGGCGCATCAGTCCCGCGCGCGAAAAAACTCTTTTCGCCTGGGATCGCAACGCCATTCTCCTCGGCAGCCCAACCAACATGGCTTTCGGTGGAAAAGATTTTGACGAACTTTATTGCGCTAATCTCGCCCGCACGACGATCACTCGCGCGAAAATCGGGTGCAAAGGCCAACCGCTTGCCAATCGAATATCGCAAAAGAAATTGAAGCCGCGTCTAAGCCCCTTGTGATACAAACTTGTTATGCCACGTCTCAAAAATAAAGTTGCCATTGTCACCGGCGGCGCGCACGGCATCGGCAAAGCCATCGCGGAAATTTTCGCGGAAGAAGGCGCCAACGTTTTTATCGCCGACCTCGATGAAGCCGCCGGAGAAAAAATTGCCGCAGAGATTCGGCGCAAAGGCGGCGACGCAACTTTCGTTTATTGTGATGTTTCTTCCGCCGAACAAGTCGCGGCGGTCGCAAAACGCGCTTCGGAAAAAAACCGACGCATCGATGTCTTGTGCAACAACGCCGCTTACATCGGCCAGTGGCACAACGCTGGCGAAGCGCCTGACGACGAATGGGAAAAGTGTTTTCGTGTTTCGCTCATGGGCACGCAATTTTTCACCCGCGAAGTTTTGAAATTCATGGCGGCGCAAAAAAGTGGAAGCATCATCAACATCAGTTCCATTCAAGGGATTGTTGGCGGAAGGAATTCCGTCGCTTACACGACCATCAAAACCGCGCTTCTCGGATTCACCCGCAGCGTTGCCTACGATTACGGCGCGCAAAACATTCGCTGCAACGCCATTTGCCCCGGCGCAATCCGCACGCGCATTTCACCCGAACTCGGTTCCGAACTGCACCAACGCCAAATCAACAAAACTTTTTTAGGGCGCACGGGCGAAACGCGTGAAGTCGCCGCCGCCGCGCTTTTCCTCGCGTCCGACGAATCCTCCTACATCACCGGCGCAATTTTGCCCGTCGATGGCGGTAGGGCGGCAATGTGAATTTGCATGAAGCTTGATTTAGCTAACTACGTTTCCGGTGGTTGCTGCTCGTGCGAATGTTCAAATAAATTCACCGCAGAGAGCAAAAAAAAGAATTACCAAAATTTACAGGGTTTGCTCCAAGACTTTTCCGACTCAGTTTTCCATTTTGTTAATTCCGTTTTTTAACCTGACTGGCGAAAAGGTTTTGCCCACCCGCCGTCCGTTTTGCCCGCATTGAAACGTCTCGATCCGGTTCTGCGTTAGCCCGAAGGAGATTCATTCGGCAGGGACCTGTGTCTGTAATGTTGATCTGGATGCCAGGACAGAATTTTAGAATCTGCAGAAACGCGTCAAGGCTTCTGCGGATTCTGTTTTTCATTTTTCAGAACCGGCCCTTGGGCCAATCGGTTTCCACGCCTTGCGCTCGGATTTGGTTTTGAAATTCAGCGAGGCGCGTTTCGTTTTCGCGCACGGCACGAGGCAGGATTTTTTTCTGCAACGCAAAGGCCACCAACGCGCCCGCTGATTCGCCGATATTCCATTCCACCGGATGCAAACGGTAGCAACCGTTCGTGATGTGGGTGGTGCCGATGTTTTTGGAGGCGGGAATTAAATTTTCAACGCGTTGCGGCAACAGCGCGCCCAATGGGATTTGAAAGGGCAGCGAGGGAACATCGATGTAGTTATCGCCGCCGGTGCTCGGGTGGAGGTCAATGTTGTAACTGCCCACGCCGACTGAATCGGCGAAGGTTTCCGCAATCACTTCCTTCTCGGTTTTTCCGGTGGATTTTGCTCGCGCCCCGGCTCCGATGTGTTGTTCCAACACGGTGAAAACGGCTCGGATGCGGCGCGCTTCGCGAATGTAGGGATATTTTGCCAGGCCATCTTCGCTACCCAAAATATCTCCGCGCAAGCGCAGGCCAGGATAACCTTGTTTGCCATCGGCGCGCGGAACTTCTGTCTGGAGCCAGTGGAAAAGTGAGAGGCTCAATTGCCTGGCTCGCTCGATATGTTTGGACGCCTCGGCTTCGCTGACGCCAATCAATGGCCCAAGCAAATAATCGTTCTGCGGCCAGTTCACCAGGCTGATGTCGCCGGGGTAAGTGCCGGGGCGAAAGTTTTTTTGATTTGCCAGCCGCCGGTAGTTCCAGAGATTGGCGCCGCCTTCGTGTTCGGGATCAAATCCCATCGTGCGTGGTTCGAGGCTTTGCGGATGGCTGTAGGTTAGGCTCAACAATTTTCCGGGCCAAGCTGGACGAAGTTTCGGAGCGTAGTCCCGCCAGAAATCGTATTCACGCGGTTTTTCAATGGTATGATTTTCTCCGGCGACGTGATCCATCGCAAAACAGACCGTGAACGATTGCTGGTTTTCGGGCGCAGCGATTTCCGGCGCATCGAGTTCGCCGGTTTGCTTTTGGGATTCCGCGCCGGTCACGAATTCCGTCTTCGTCAACGGCAGTAAATCACCCAGCTCAGTGGCATCGATAAAATACGGCGCTTCGAGAAAAATTTCGTTTCCACTGCGCAAACTTCGAACCTGGAGCGCGCGAACTTGATCGCCGGTCACATCAGCGCCAAACGCTTTGTGTTCGAGCAACAAAACCAGTTGGCGCGTACTGAGGTAGGGCGCGAAAAGATTTTGCAAAACAGCCAGCGCGACTCGCGGTTCATGGCAAATTTTGGAAACGCCGCCGTCGCCGGGATTGAGATTCCAGCGACCTCGCGCCGCCTCCGTCAGTGGATAATTTTGTCGATAATATTCGCGAAGGGCCGTCCGAAATTCGCGATAAGCGCGCGTAGCTCCGAACGATTCGATCCAACGATGTTCGTCCGGCGGAACTCCTTGTTGCGTGATCTGACCGCCGATCCAGTCCGTTTCCTCGGTCATGACGACACGAATGTTTTTCCGCAACGCGGAGAGCGCCGCCGCGCAACCGCCAATTCCTCCGCCAACAATCACGACGTCGGCAGAGAGCGTCTGTTTCCCGAGTTTCGCTGCGGCACGTTCCTGCCGGGCGCGCGCCGACTGGGCGAGGAGTAAACTTGGACCCGCTGCAAATGCGCCGCCAACGGAGAGAATCTGGAGAAAATTTCTGCGCTTCATGGCAGAAATTCTTTTCCCAAGTGGCGGACTTAGTCGAGAGGATTGAAAAAAATGCCGGCCTTCTTTCACAAAATCATTTGATGCGCTCACGAATCGTGCTGCGGGAGCAAGGGAAACTCACTGCTTGGTCGCAGGCACCTTGCGCTGTGTTACTACTTCCAACGCGCTGAGCACCGCTTCTTCCCGTGTGCTCGGATGAGCATTCTTTCGCAGGAGCGCTCGCTTTTGATCCAACTCATCCAGCTTGGCACAGGTCGATTGCCGGATGGCGGCAGCATCGTTGCGCGTAAAAGCACGTAGAACAAAAACGGGATCTTTCTGCCCGTTCTTTAAACAATTTTCCAGGGCAAAACAATATTCGTCCACCAGTTCGACCGCTTCCGGTTGGATGCGCACCCGCAAGGCGCGGAGTTGTCCGAGAACTTTGACGAACAACCCTTTTTGACGAGCGGGTTCCCATTTTAAAATAATATCCTGCAAAGTCGAATCACTGCCGCTCGGTCCGGCTTCGTTCGTTTTTACGGTGATTTTCAAGATGGAATCAAGCCGTTCGACGGATTGCTCGCGCGACCACATTTTCGAACGATCACGTCCCGTGAAATTTACGAGGGTCAGGCTCCACCATTTTTCCACGTCAACCATCTGTTTGAAATGAGGAGAAAAGGCGCGCATGAAAGCGATTTGCCAATTCAAATAATTCGGCAGTTCGCTCAACATTTGGGTCATGCAAGCCCGCCCGTTTTTCAATCGTAATAATTCGTAAACAAACAATTGCGCGCATGGCTCAAAATGACTTGCACGCTCGGCCTTCAATGTTTCGGGCCAACAAAGTTCATCGACGCTCAGGGGATTACACTTTTGCAATGCCTCACGAACCCCAACGAGCAGATCAATTTTCAGGTTCCCGTTCATCGCTGCGAAGGGTGACGAAGAGACCATCCCCTGGCTCTTGTGCTGTTCCAAAACAAGCGCTTCCGGGGCGACGGCTTGCACTTGGGCTGAAATGCCTTTCGCCAGCCAAAGCGGAATTTGGGTCACTTGCTCGGTGAAATGGCGATTCACCAACTCCAAGAGAACGGCTTGGGTGATCGCCTCAATGAATTGCGCAGGTTCGATTTCGTTGGGTAAATCGACGCGGTAGGTAAAACGTTTTAACGAGCGAATCGGCGTGATGACCGCCTCCTGTTTCAACGTCGGATGCAAAACCACGTAAATGCTTCGAGCTTGTTCATTGGAAAACCGCCAGCTTTCCACGCCACCCAACTCTGCGAGGACCGCTTGCTTGATTCTTTCGCAGGAAACGGCGGTCAACGCCGGATCGAGCGGGGTCCGGCCCATCCTCAATTTTTTGGGCGCTTCCTTTGGTCCATAAATCACGAACTGCTTCGACAGACTGTGCGTCGTGATAAACTCCGATTGCGCCTGCAACCGAGGCACGAGGACGGCAACAAAAAACAAAATGGTCAGGCGGTACAACATCGATCGTCAGGTAAATGTCTTATTGCCCAATCATGGCGGATCGGTCAAGCTTGTGCTACTCTCACTTTTAGAAACCTGGATGATCGGTAAAAGGGTAAGGTTATGGACAGAATGCCATTGAATATCCGGAACTTTTTGAGAGAAAATCCGCAATTCAAAACTGAATATTTTTCAAGCATATGATCCATCCTCGAGACAAGAAGCCAAACGGATTCACGTTGATCGAACTACTGGTCGTGATTGCGATAATCGCGATTCTGGCCGGGCTGCTGCTCCCGGCTTTGGCCAAGGCAAAGGAGAAGGCGGTCAAGATTCAGTGCGCCAATAATCTCAAGCAATGGGGCATCGCGATGACCATGTATGCCGGCGATAATAATAATTCGTTTCTCGATTGCTCGTCATCTACCGGGGCCGCTGATTTGAGTTGGATGCCAGTGAACGCGGACACTGTTTTTTATCGGCCTTATCTTTACAAGAACCGCCCGGGAGCCAACAAGAAGGACCGCGCGGTGAACGACGTCATTTATTGCCCCTCCAGCGACTACCATCGGTCCTACGAATCACAAAACAACCCCCCAAATTTGATCGGATATTTTTATCTCCCCGGCCGTGATAAATCCGGCTGGCCATACGACTCGGTGGGATTGGGCGAATGGCATTGGAAGAAAAAATTTGGCAGCAAATATCGGCTGGCTCCAATTATCAGCGATCAACTTCAGTCGCTCGACTACAGTGCAGCTAGTGCAACCGCAAACTGGGTCAACGGCACCTATAAACTGGCCAGCCATCGAAGTCAGAATAACGCGCCGACCGGAGGCCAATTTCTTTTCGAGGACGGCCACGTGCAATGGTATAAGTTCGATATAAAAAATCCGAGTAGAACCATTGATATAGGATCATCCGCTGGAAGTTGGGCGTTGTTTTATAAGCCGGCAAATATTCAAACGAATCTTTAGAATCTGCGGAAGAAAAACGATTGTTGGTCAGGGCAAATCCGTAACCCCAGTTATTAGGGAACATCTGAGAGATTGCGCGGACAGATGAAATTTTTTGGCGCGAGGCGCGCACCACACTGCCATTGAAATAGGGATTCGGAGACGGGAGAACTGGCCGGTCTTAATCTTAATCGTTCTCTTAATCATAATCTTTTCCAGCCTGTTCCTGGCGGGATTATGATTAAGATGAAGAGTATGATTAAGAATCCGAGTGCCGGGCTTATTTCAATGGCAGCGGGCACGCACCCGCTCCAAGCGGCGACAGGTCCAAACTACGCGCGTGTCAGCTCGCCTGCGTGACCAAACGATTTCGCCGAATTCTCCTTTTGTAAACTCCCGCCGGGGCGCATCTTGATACTGCCCCCGGAGTGCCGGTTTCCAAACCGGCTTGAGGGGTTGGCGCGCCGGGCCACCTTGGGGAACTTACCCGGAAAATTCAT
>JAYVSV010000100.1:0-16944 GCA_043775015.1 Verrucomicrobiota bacterium | reverse complement strand
GCGTTTGTTCCCACGCGCACCGTCACCGTTCCGGTTGCAACCGGAACGGTGACTCCAGTCTGGCCTTTCAGCCAGCGAGGACAATTAGAAAGATACAAGGTGGCGGCAAAAGTTCACGGTAAAAACGTTGAACACCCGGAGAAATCATCTGCCTGCGTCCCGCTTTGCGGGATCACGGCCAAGGTGCATAAAAAGAAATAGCCCTGCCTCGGCGGTGTGATAGTTTCAATTCATGAGCGCCGTGGAAAAAATCAAATTGGCCACTGCCGAGCTTGGCCCGGATGAACAATACGAATTGTTCCGTTGGTGGATCGGCTCAGATGCGTTTCGCCACCGGCAGCTTGCCGCTTTGAAACGCGACATTGCCGCGGGTGTTGCCAGTCTGGAAAATGGGCGGTATCAAACTTACGACGACGCGAGCGTGATGCAACTGGCCGAGGACATTAGCCGCACCGGTCGCGAACGGTTGAAATAATCCGGCGCATGAATCAATACCGGGTTTCAGCGGCGGCAAGATCGGATTTGGACGACATCTGGTTTTACATTGCACAGGACGACGTGGATGCAGCGGATAAATTCATTCGCGCCGTCATCAGCAAATTCCAGAAGCTGGCCGAATGGCCGGAAATCGGAAGACAACGAGAGGAATTATCATCGCACCTCCGGAGTTTGGTTGTTGGACGCTGCGTCATCTTTTACCGACCGATGGAAAATGGAATCGAGATTGTCCGCGTGCTGCATGGCGCAAGAGATTTGCCGCCGCTGTTTGAATGATAAAATGAAAACCACGACGGAAGCCGACCCGATCCCGCAGGTGTGGGACCACAACCAGGACGACGCCACCGGCTTCATCCGACTGAACGGCCAGCGTCCCGCACGCGGGATCGCGGCCAAGGTGCATGTAAAATCGAAATGAAACTCCCGCTCGCAGACGAAGCGGAAGTGCCGAGGGCGAAAATCGTTCTTTATCTGCTGAACCCGGAACATCGGTCGGGGAAAAGCAAGGCACGCTTCTTTGCGAGCCACGGATTTGACGTGGGACGACTGGCAAAAGCTGGCTGACGCGTTGCGACAACACGCCCGCGACCACGAAATCACGAAGGAAGAAACCGTTCCGCTCGGTGTCCGCCTCGTAGTGGAAGGCGACATGACGATGCTCGACGGCGCAATTGCCAGAGTTCGTGCCGTATGGTTTATTGAGCGGGGCGAGCAGCGGCCACGGTTTGTGACCGCCTACCCGTTGAAACGAAAGAAGCAAGTATGATCAACGAACTGGATGACGTGATTCTCGCGTGCGACCTGCCGGAGCATGGCCTGAGCGCTGGCGACATCGGCACGGTTGTACTCGCGCATCGCAACGCGGCGGGTTACGAAGTCGAGTTCACCGAACTGGACGGTGACACCATTGCAGTTGTCACGCTGATGGCTAACCAAGTCCGCCCCGTTCAAGCCGGCACGATTGCTCACATGCGCGAGCTTGTTGCAAAATGATGGAAGCTGGCCCGATCCCGCAGGTGCGGGACTACAACTAGGACGACGCCACCGGCTTCATCCGACTGAACGGCCAGCGTCCCGCACGCGGGATCGCGGCGAAGGTGCTTGGAAAAAATGATTTATGAAATCGTTTGCCGTTTGTTTCGCAATTTTATTTGCTTGTGAAATCACAGCGAACGCATGGCTGCGTCCATTTTATGAAGATGAAGTAATTGTCCAGCGTTCGGAGTTAATTGCAATTGGTCATTTGAAAGAGAACTCAATCCAATATGTTCCACATGACACCAAGCCGCCTGAAGGCAGAAGTTGGGAACACCATGCAATTCTTGTAATCACCGAAGCCATCAAAGGAAAATCTGAAACAAATGAAATTCCGATAATCATTCATTATGGATTAGACCCAGTTGTTGGCGGCTACGTCAAACGAAACGATGGTTTTATGATAAATGTTCGCGGCAACAAAAAAGATTATCCGACAAATCTGGTGCAGATATTCGATACCGGCAATTCCATGAAGGGAGGCGGGCCAGTGGTGGAGGATGCGAGTAAAGATAATATCTGGTTTCTTCGGCGCTTGGGCGGTTATTTGGGACGCGAGCCAGCGAGCACGAATTATTTTGGCATTCTTGACCCTGAAGATGTGCAGCCATTGAATTTGAGAAAATACTTTGAAACCTATCTTTCGTCTGACCCGAAAAACGCAGTGAAAGCATACGCCGCAGAAAATCCTCATGTGGCTGGACGGTCACAAAGATACTTGAACCATTTGGAAGTGGGGCGGATTTTGAAAATAGAAAATCCAACCAATTGTTTTAAAGCTTTGCTTCCGCATTATCTCAACCGTGAATCGTGGGACATGAAATCTGAAATTAGAAACGGCATTATTTCTTGTGGCAGCGTTGCGGGAGAAAAACTCATTTCAGTTTTTCAAGACCCAAATCGCAAAGACTTTCGCCAAAATATAATTTTGATTTGGCGGGATATGAATTACACGAACGTCGCGCCGATGCTCATTCAACTTTTGAAAGACCACGACCAATTTTGGTCGGAACAAAAATTAACGAATGGCTGGTGGAATGCGGACGTTGGTTCAGAGCTGACTAAAAAGCGGCGAGACAATTACGTAGAAATTTATTACAGCGTTTGCGCTTTGCGGAAATTTTATGACCCACAAGCTAAAGAAGTAATTGAACTAACAAAGAAACGTTGGGAAGTAATCCAATTTGATAATCCACAAATTCTTGAAGAATGTAATGCTGCGCTTAAAGAACTTGGAAATTAAAATAACAATATTCGGTAGTCGGCGCGGCATCTTTGTAGAAACCCGCCGCAAAAAATTTCCAGCTCCGTCAGGAGCGACATCTGCCTCTGTAGCGTCGGTCTATGACCGACGCGGCTCTTGCGGCAACCACCATCGGCGCTGACACAACGTCGCTACAACCACCCATGTCGCCCCTGACGGGGCTTTATCATTTGTCGGGTGAACGTTCTACAACTATGTCTCGCCTAACGGCGCTTTCCCGGAGCGCGGCTGTGTGCAAAGCACCAGCCGCAGCACGTCTGCACCCGGAAGGCGATTGAAATTTTCTACCCGCGTCCGCTCTTCACGCGCTGCGACTAGTCCTGCGGACACAGTCGCGCTCCCTTTCCGAATCCCAACGGGATTCCAGCATTCAGCCCAGCGGTTGCGAGGAACGAGCTACCCTGGGTTCACGTTCCACAAATTATTTTTCAACCCTGAAGCAGACCTCTGCAAAACCACCGCCATGACCGGAGCGCAGAGCATTGCTCCGCGCTCCGTTGCCGAACGACTTTTGCAGAGGTCTCTGAAGGGGTTGCCACTGCGTTTCGCCACAAATGGTTTCAAACCTTTCAGGGTTGGGTCACTTACAATCTCCCCCCAGCGCAGCCACTCCGTTGTCGGGGCAACGCCGGGCTGAATGACGTAATTCCTTCGGGATGTTTTCTTTGCGCCTTGGTGTCTTGGCGGCTAAAAATCATTCCTCAAACAACGCCTGCGCGAATTGCTTCGCATCAAACGGCTGCAAGTCGTCCGCCTGTTCGCCCAACCCGACAAATTTAATCGGCAACCCAAGCTCCTTTTGAATCGCGACGACCATTCCGCCTTTGCTTGTGCCGTCGAGTTTGGTCACGACGAGGCCGGTGAGCGGAACGGCTTTGTGAAATTCGCGCGCCTGGTTCAACGCATTCATTCCGGTCGTCGCGTCGAGGACGAGCAAAACTTCGTGCGGCGCGCCCGGAAGTTTTTTCGCCATGACGCGATGCAGCTTTTGCAATTCCTGCATGAGATTGTGTTTCGTGTGCAAGCGGCCCGCCGTGTCCACGATGAGATAATTTGCACTCCGGGAAACCGCCGCCGTCATTCCATCGTGAGCGACGGCGGAAGGGTCGGCTTGATACGCGCCGGCAATCACGGGAACTTTCAGGCGTTCGCCCCAAAGTTTGAGTTGCTCGATGGCGGCAGCGCGAAAGGTGTCGCACGCGGCGAGCAAAACGGTTTCGCCGCGCGCCTGAATCAAGTGCGCGAGCTTGGCCGTCGTCGTCGTCTTGCCCGTGCCATTCACGCCGACAATCGAGACGACCGTCGGGCCGCTCGCCGCGCGCGCCAAATCGGTTTTTGCGTTCGACAGACTTTTTTCCACTTCGCGCGCGGCGATCGTGAAAACGTCCACGCCGGAACTGCCTTGAGTTTCGTAAGCGAGTTTCACCGCGGCGATGATTTGCGTCGTGACGGCCATGCCGAGGTCGGCGGCAATCAACGCGGCTTCGAGTTCTTCCAGACTGGTTCCCGTCAGTTTCGGCGAACTGGTGACGATTCGTTTAAGTTCGTGGACAAGTTTGCTGTGCGATTTTTGCAAACCCGTTTTGAATTTCTGAAATAGGTTCATTCGTTAAATCGTGGTGAATGGCGGACGTTTCAATGATTCAACGTTTTTCCGTTTCACGGCTTCCTTTAATTTCTCAACGTAGTGGTAAGGCAATTTAACGGAGCCGATCAGCGGTTTGCCTTTGTTCAATCCATGGCAATCAGAGCCGCCAGTGACAAGTAATTTGTGCTGCGCAGCGATGCCCAAATAATGTTCCGCCGTCCGCCTCGGATGTTTGCTGTGAAAACATTCGATGCCGTCCAGCCCGGCCTCGACGAGTCCGGGAATGATGGAGTCGGTGCGATTCAAACCGGGATGCGCCATCACGGCCAGACCGCCGGCCTGGTGAATCAGGGCAATTGCGTCGAAGGCGGAAATTTTAAATTTCGGCACCCACGCCGGTTTGTCTTTTTTTAGAAAACGATCGAACGCTTCCTCCATGGTCGCGCAATATTTTTCCTGCACGAGCGCGCGGCCGACATGCGGGCGACCGGGCGACCGGCAGTTGGCGATCTTGAAAACGGTTTCGGCGCGCAAAGGAATTTTTTGTTCGTTGAGCCGCGCCACGATTTCGCGAATTCGATCCTGTCGCACGTTTTGAAATTTCCCCACCTCGGCGAGCAACTTCGGATTTTCCGTGTCGAGAAAATAGCCCAGCAAATGCAATTCCGTGCCGCCCACTTCCGCCGTGAGTTCTGAGCCGGGAATGAATTCGATGTCCAACGCCGCGCACGCTGCAGCCATGCGAAGGCAACCTTCGATTGTGTCGTGGTCGGTCAGGGCCATCGCCGCGAGGCCGACTCGTTTGCCGTGCATCGCCAATTCTTCCGGCGTGTAGGTGCCGTCGGAGAATTGAGTGTGAAGGTGGAGGTCAGCGAAGACAGAAGACAGAAGACAGGAGTCAGGAGTCAGAAGGTCAGATGCTTCGCGCAAGTTTCCTGCTTCTAAATTCTGAATTCTGACTCCTGACTCCTGACTCCTCACTTCACAATCCTCGCCGGGCGCATCAGTTCGCTTTTGACTTTGTCCAGGAGGCCATTCACAAACTTGCCGCTGTCTTGCGTGGAGAATTTTTTCGCGATGTCCACTGCTTCGTTGATGCTGACCACAGGAGGAATGTCGTCGCGGTAAAGCATTTCGTAAATGGCCAGTCGCAAAACATTCCGGTCCACCACGGCCATGCGATGGAGATCCCAGTTTTGCGCATGTTTTTTGATGAGTTCGTCCAACGTGGCGCGGTGTTCCAGGGTGCCGCGAATCAGCGGTTCGGCAAATAGTTGCAAAGCCGATTCCTCAACGGTGGGCGGTGGCAGTTCCACTTTCTGGCCCCAAGTGGCCGCGGCTTTATCTTCGGCGAGCGAGGCGGAACGTTGCGAAGTCCAGAACTGGCTCAAGGCCGCTTCCAGATTTTCCGTCGGATTGATGTCGTACTGAAATAAAAATTGAACGGCGCGTTCGCGCGCCTCACGTCTTTGTCCCATGCAAGCAAGATGGCTTACAAAAGCACAGAGGAAAGAGAAATTATTTAACGCGTTTGCGAGAAAAAGAGCGGCCAGAATCCGGGAAGCCGCGAGCCGACGAGCAGCGTGATTCGGAGCAGGGCGGGTTGGAATAAAGCCGATTGCAACAATCGAGCCCAGCGCAAACGTGGACGAAAAGTTGCATCGCAACGTGCGGCAATGGTTTCTTGCGCTTCGGCCCACAAAATTTTCCCCGCGCTGTAGTCCACCAGCGGTTTAATGGACAACTCTGCGGATTCGAACGCCATCGACATCCCGTTGCCTGTCACCGGCGGGATCATCGTGAGTGAATCGCCGATGGAAAATTCTTTTTGCGCGGAAGCCTGATTGGGTTGCAACGACAAACCGGCGACGCTGCAAAAAGAGGATTCATCGAATTCCGCGTTGGCGAGGCGCGCGCGCAAACTCGAACCGGGTGGCCCCATGAGCCAATCGCGCCAGTGCGTGGACAATTCAGGCAGGGCTGTTCGGCTGCGAAAAAGGCCGCAGATATTGACTTCGCCACCGTTCAATCGACACAAGCCAACGTAGCCAGCGGGAACAAAATGCATTTCCAAATCAGCGTCGAGTGGAACCTGGCGCGCGTGAACTTTCAGTCCAAAAAAACGCCAGCCATCAACAACGCTTTGCACGCGGCGCCCGGTGGCTCGCACCATTCCTTCGCCAAACGATTCGTTCCAGCGCGAGTTGGTGCGCAGGTCGCCGCCGAGGGCGCGAAATTCCGTCGCCAACAAATCATCCAAAATAAATCGTGAGAGGCAAAGAGCAGGGGCGGGCAACGGTTTGATGGGTGAATTTATTTTGCCGGAAAAAAACGAAGCCGTTTCCGCGAGGTGCGCACCCGCGCCGGCCAATTTTTCACGCAAACCAAGCAGAGCGAGCGAACGTTGGCCGCAACCACTGATGAATTCGCCGCAAACCCGGTGTCGCGGATATTTGCCGGCCTCGAAGATCGTTACCGGCACAGCTTGTTGCCGCAAACCAATGCCGAGTGCGAGACCTGCGAGTCCGCCGCCCACAATCGTGATCGGTTTGCTCATTCATCACCGCCGGAGGTTGGCGGTTGGGCGAAATGGTTTTGGGGCAAGTTTGACGCGCAGATATTTCGACTTTTTGCCGGGCATGCGCTTGGCAGACGTTTCGCTCGAAGCGAGCGCGATAAATTCAGATTGGCTTCGGTGCTTCGGCGCACCTCCTTTCCGCGCTGGGCGCGCATACGAACCGTTCGCATTCAAAATGCGGGACTTGACGTTGTCTTCGAGTGACAAATCCAGCAGTTCACTGCGCACCCTTTCCCGCAGGTTCCCGTCCTCGATTGGGAAGAGGACTTCGATCCGCCGGAAAAAATTGCGCGGCAACCAATCAGCACTGCCCACGAACACCTCCGGCTGTAACGCATTCTCAAAATAGAAAATCCGGCTGTGTTCCAGAAAACGATCCACAATGCTGCGCACGGAAATGTTGTCGCTGATCCCTTTGAGCTTCGGACGAAGGCAACAAAGGCCGCGCACGATCAAATCGATTTTTACACCGGCTTGCGACGCTCGATAAAGCGCTTCGATGATTTCGCGGTCGGCGAGGGCGTTCATCTTGGCGATGATTCGTGCGGGCAACCCTTGCTTCGCGTTGTCCGCTTCGCGCGCGATCAGGCTCAACATTTTCGAGTGCAACTCGAACGGCGCGACGACCAGCTTTTTCGCGCCCTGAAATTGGCAGATGCCGGTCAGCAGGTTAAACAGGTTGGTTGTGTCATCGCCGAAATCCCTGCGGCACGTCAACAAACTCACGTCCGTGTAAAGCCTGGCCGTGGTCGGATTGTAATTGCCCGTGCTCAGATGGACGTAGCGGCGAATGGCATCTTCATCCTTGCGCACCACGAGGCACATTTTTCCGTGAATTTTAAAACCGACCAAACCGTAAACAACATGCACGCCCGCTTCCTCCAGCTTTTGTGCCCAGCGAATATTATTGGCTTCGTCGAAGCGCGCGCGCAATTCCAGCACGGCCGTGACTTGCTTTCCATTTTTCACAGCATCCATCAATGCGCCGACGATCTGCGGGTCGCCACCGGTTCGATACAACGTCTGTTTGATCGCGAGCACATTCGGATCCTCGGCGGCCTGCTTGAGAAAATCGACGACGCTGCTGAAATTTTCGTAAGGTTGATGCAACAGAACATCGCGCTGGCGAATGACTTCAAAAATATCAGACTGCTCGCGCAGCGCAGGCGAAACGGGTCCGATGAACGGCGGATCGCGCAGCTCGGGAGAATGGTCACCCTGATAAATCGCCATCAGATGCGTGGGATTCAACGGGCCGGCGATGACATACAAATCTTCTTCTTGAAGGCGAAGAATTTCCAAAAGCTGCGAGCGAATCGGCAGCGGGCAATCGCTTTCCACTTCAAGCCGAACAGCATCGCCTTTGCGCCGATTGTGCAATTCTGCTTCCACTGCTTTGAGCAAATTGGCCGTGTCATCCTCATCGATATAAAGCTCGCTGTTGCGCGTGATCCTGAATTGCCAATGACCCACGATCTTTGTTCCGGGAAATAAATCCTGCAAACGCTGCTCGATGATTTGCGCGAGGAATACGTATTGCTGGCTGGAATCGCCGCGTGGAAGTTTTATCAATTTCGGCAAAACGCGCGGCACCTGCACGATGGCCAGGCGTCGGCGCGGTTCGCCGTTCTGTTTGATGTCGAGCTGGACGATGATGTTCAGCGATTTGTTAAGCAGTTGCGGAAAAGGATGGGTCGGGTCGATCCCCAGCGGCGTCAAAACCGGGCGCACTTCGGTTTGATAATAATTCTCCAGCCAAGCCAGGTCGGCCCGGCTCAGATCTTCGTATTGAAGAAAGCGAATACCTTTCTCGGCCAACGCCGGGCCAATGCCTTCGCACCAGCAAAGGTATTGTTGTTGCACCATTTGTCTGACCCGCCGATGAACTGCGCACAAGGTTTCTGTTGCCGTTAATCCATCGTCGCTGCGGCCCACGATGTCGCTTTCCACCTGCTGCTTGAGGCCTGCAACACGAACTTCGAAAAACTCGTCGAGATTCGAACTGAAGATGCAGAAAAACTTCACCCGTTCGAGCAACGGAGTCGTGCGATTGAGCGCCTCATCCAGCACGCGCTGATTGAACTCCAGCCAGCTTAATTCCCGATTGATAAAATGTTCCGGCCCAAATTGTTTCGTTTCTACCGCCATAGTGGATCGGAAAATATCTCTCGTCCCTCCCATTGGCGAGTGACAATTGGGCGACAGATGGCCATATCAGCAACGCGTTTCCGCTTCGGGCGCAGTCAACCTGTTGCTCAACATCAGTTTAACATTTGACAGGCTTCCTTTACGACCCATCCCGATTTCTCGAGCGCGGCAAGCGCGGTTGATGCATCGACCGATTTCAATTCCTGCACGATGCGCACCGCGCGGTCGCGGAGTTTTACGTTGGAAGGATTAAGGTCGATCATTAAATTACTTTTCACTTTCCCAATTCGCACCATGGCCAGCGTGGAAATAATGTTCAGAATTAATTTCGTCGCAGTTCCAGCTTTCAAACGGGTTGAACCAGTCAAAATTTCCGGCCCCACGTCGGGCGCAATGATGAGGTGCGGGCGGGTTCCCTGGGTGCGCTTCACGTGCGGGTTGAAGCAGAGCAATACCGTTTTCGCGCCGCGCTTTTTCGCTTCGAGCAATGCGCCCCAGACAAACGGCGTCCGGCCGCTCGCGGCAATTCCCACGACCACATCGCGCTCCGAAATATTGTTGAGCACCATCGCTTCAGCTCCGGCATTCGCATCGTCCTCCGCGCCTTCGACGGCTTTCCAGATCGCGCTCTGTCCGCCCGCGATGATTCCCTGGACCATTTCTGGTGGCGTGCGAAACGTCGGTGGACATTCGCTCGCGTCAAGAATTCCCAACCGCCCGCTGGTGCCCGCGCCGATGTAAAACAATCGTCCACCGCTCTTGAATGCTTTGATCACGAAACCGATCGTCTTCTCGATTTCGAGCGCTTCCGACGCGATCGCCTTCGGCAGTTTGGCATCTTCTTTCAGGAATAGAGCGATCGCATCCGCAATCGGAAGCTGATCCAGATTCATCGAGAGCGGGTTGCGTCCTTCCGTGGGCGAAAGGGTAAACGCCGCGGACATCGGTGAGGCAGTATCCTGCTTTTCAAAAGGAACGACCGGCTTTGCTGCAACTGGTTTTTTTGAGCGCGCCTCTGTTTTGGCCAACTCGACCGCACCCCAAACACTTTCGCGTCTCAGCGGCGCGACGTTTGCGCCCGGCCATTTTTTCAAAATATGTTGTCGAATGAGCGCGGCGAATTTCGGTTGCTTGAGCAAAATGCTTCCCGCCAAAACGAAAAGCATGGAACCCTTGGCGCCGGAAAGTTTGCTGGCGCAATCGACAGCATCGGTGGCGAGACTGTCCGCGGCACCGGCCAAAATATCCGCCGCGATTTTGTCCTTCTTCTTCCACGCGTCGAACACTTCGACGGCGAGTGCTGCGACATCATTTTTCGGTGCAGTCAGAACCCAGCCGATCAAATCATTGGGATGATTCAACTGGAGCGAGCGAAGAATTTTCTGCCCGAGCATCGGCCACTTGCCCTCGCGATCGTAGTAATAAACCGCCGCTTTGAGTGCGCGCATTCCAATTTCATAACCGGAACCTTTGTCGCCGAGAATATGTCCCCAGCCACCGAGTTTTGCGGTTTTGCCAAGCGCATTTTTCCCAAAACAACAAGAGCCCGTGCCGCTGATAATTACCACGCGGGACGATGTTTTCGCGCGACCAGTCGTCTCCGCTGCGGCGAGCGCCGTTTCCAAATCGTTCGTCACATAGCAGGGGACATCCGGCCATGCTTTTGCGGCGGCGGTGCGGATCCGTTTGCGATCCAGCTCGGTGCGCGCGCCCGCCATTCCGATCGCAAGCCCGGCCAGATCGGGCAAGCCGTTGTGCGCGTTGCAAATTTCGGCAAAACGTTTGACCAATTGCTCGTCAGTGAGCAAACGCAAATTGGCCGGGCCGCCGTTATATTGAAAAAGTTTCCGCCCATCGACCCGCGCCGCAATCGCCGCGCTGTGGGTTCCGCCACATTCGATTCCCAGAAAAACAGGTGAGTGCGGGCGAGCGGATTTAGTTTTTGGGTGCATCAGGTATCGAGACTTGACTGACGATAATAATTATTCACCTGAGCCGCTAGAATAAAGATGTGCTCGATGAGTTTTCCCCGATCCATGCAGCGATTTTGCGAGCGAAACGGCGCACATTCCGTTATCAATGGCGCATGACCGAAACGGAAAATTCGATTTTGCAATCGCTGCTCGAACTGGAAAAAACGATTCAAAACCTCGCCACCGCAAATCCAAAACCGGATTTGCTGCCGGTTTTCACGCGCCTCGACGAACTCACCGCGCGGCTCCCACGCGACACTGAACCAGATCTGCTACACTACCTGCACAAGCGCAGTTACGAAAAAGCGCGCCTCTTGCTCGAAGGTCGCGCCGCAGAAAATGTTCGCGGCAAATGTCATTGAATTTCTCCATTATGCTCGAAGACACCATTGCCGCGATCGCCACCCCGTTGGGAGAAGGCGGCCTGGCCGTCGTGCGGCTTTCCGGCGCCACCGCGCTGGCCATCGCGGATCATTGTTTTGTTCCATCGGGGAAAAATTCTACGAAGCCGTCGCAGGCTCCGACGCACACCATTCACTACGGGAAAATGGTTCAGCGCGGGAAAATCATTGATGAAGTTTTGGTCGCGGTGATGCGCGCTCCGCGCACGTTGACCCGCGAAGATGTCGTCGAGATCACCTGTCACGGCGGATTGCTTCCCGCCAAAATGGTTTTGGACGCGGTTCTGGAAAGTGGCGCGCGCATGGCGATGCCTGGCGAATTTACCAAACGCGCTTTTCTCAATGGCCGCATTGACCTCGCGCAGGCCGAAGCCGTCGCCGATTTGATCCACGCGCGGACGGAACTCGCCCTCACCGCCGCGAACGAGCAATTGGCTGGAAAACTTTCGCAACGCATTAATGAATTGCGCGACGACATGATCAAGATCCTGGCGCACGTCGAGGCGCACATTGATTTTCCCGACGAAGACATCGCGCCCGACACGAAAGCGCAATTACTTCAGCGCTTGGAAAACGCGGTCGCGTTCATGGACGAATTACTTCGCACCGCCAACGAAGGGCAGATTTTGCGACGTGGAATTCGCGCTGCGATTGTGGGCCGGCCCAACGCTGGTAAATCGAGTTTGCTCAATCAATTGCTCGGTCACGATCGTGCGATTGTTTCCGCAATACCCGGCACCACGCGCGACACCATCGAAGAAACGGCGAACATCCGCGGGTTGCCGGTGGTGTTTGTGGATACCGCCGGCTTGCGCGAGTCCGGAGATGAAATAGAAATCGAGGGCATTCGTCGCAGCCGCGCCACGCTGGCCAAAGCCGAATTGATCCTGCACGTTTTGGATAATTCAGATTCGCTCACGCTGGCTGACGAAACTTATCTCGCGGAATTCTCCGGTAAAAAACGGATACTCGTCCGCAACAAAATCGATCTGTCAAAAAAACTTTCGCTGCCAAACGATTTGCAAACGGTGGACGTTTGCTGCTTGAGCGGAAAAGGAATTGAAAATTTAAAAGAGGCGATCAAGGAAGTGGTTTGGGCGGGAGAAATTCGCGCGGAAATGTTGCAGATAATGATCAACTCGCGGCATCAGGATGCGCTCAAGCGGGCCAGAGCTTCCACTGCGGAAACCATCAGCGCGCTCCGTGAAAATCTCACGCTCGAACTTGCCGCGATGGATTTGCGCATTGCTGTGAATGCCGTCGGTGAAATCGTGGGCAAGACGACCAACGAAGATTTGCTCGACTCCATCTTCAGCCAGTTTTGCATCGGAAAATAGCTCCGACCCTAGCTCCGACCCCTTTATTGAAAACTCCACGACATTGAAACATTATCTTGTTGACAGCGTCCCAATCTTGGTTTTTCAATACTCCATGCCAGTTAGCACACCTTAAATAGGCATCTGATCATGTTGCAAAAACTCCATATTCCAAAGGCGATCATTGCGTTATTCTTGCTGGGCTGTTTGACGCCACCGGCCAAGGCTCTGATCATTCAGTATAATGTGACTTTGAACGGACTGAACGAATCTCCGGCTAATGCCTCGCCGGGCGTCGGGTCCGGTCAGGTCACCTACGATAACGTGGCTCATACGATGCGGGTGCAATGCACTTTCAGCGGCCTGACTGGCCTGGCCAACGTCGGCCACATCCACGCCCCTACTGCTGTTGCTGGCACCGGCACCGCCAGCGTCGCCATCGGTTCGGACACCTTTCCCCTCGGCGTCACCAGCGGTTCGTATGATAAAACCTTCGATATGACTTTGGCCTCCAGCTATACCCCGTCCTATGTCACCGCCAACGGTGGAACTCCCGCCTCGGCCGAAGCCGCGCTCACGACGAGCATGGCCGCCGGAAAAGCTTACCTAGACATTCACACCTCTACTTTTCCCAGCGGTGAAATCCGTGACTTCTTGTCGGCCAACTATTCACTGACCGTAATTACCAACGGCAATGGAACCATCACCCCCGGCAGTGGCACCTACACGCCCGGAACGAATGTAAATCTGACCGCCCGCCCAATGCGGGCTACGCGTTCACCGGCTGGTCAGGCGACGCTTCCGGCACCAACAACCCTCTCAGCGTAACGATGTCCACCAATAAGGTCATCACCGGCAATTTTTCCTTTGCGGACCTGGTCGCTGGCGCGTTGTCGGCAACGAACGTGGCGCAAGCTGGACAACTAATTACCGCGTCCTGGTTAGTCACCAACGCTGGAACGGCCACCGCCATTGCGCCTTGGCAGGAGAGGCTGTTGCTGGCGGACAATCCGGTCGGTAGCAATGGCCTTACCTTGGTGACGTCGTTGGCAAACGGATCGTTGCTCGCTTCCAATCAAGTGGCACGCTCCCAATCATTCATTCTACCCGCCGGACTGTCGGGCAGCTATTGGCTGGTGGTGCAGGTGGACAGTGGGAACCAAATTTTTGAGGGCAATAAGGAAGACAATAATTTTTTGGTAGCGGCGCTTCCGATTCAAATTCAATCACCGGATTTGAGAGTGAGCCTTCTCACGTCGGCGGTTACAGCGGCGTTTGGGCAACCGTTTAATGTGACCTGGGAGGTGACGAACTCAGGCAACGGTTCGGCGCTGGCTTCATGGAGCGACCGCGTATGGCTGTCGTCCGCCAGCAATTCAATTTCAGGTGCGTCGTTGCTCACATCCTCGACAGCGGTCGTCAGTCCTCTGCAACCAGGCGGCAGTTACTCGAATGGCACGGCGATTTCTATCCCACTCAACGCACAGTCACAGCCCGGTGCCTACTGGCTCGTTGCGCAAGCGGATGGCACAACCTGGCAACCGGAATCAAACGAAGGCAATAATCTGCGCAGTGTTCCTTTAACCTTGACGATGCCGCCATTGCCGGACCTGGTGGCGGGACGGCTTGCCGCGGCAGCATCAGTTTCGTCCGGACAAACGGTGACGCTGACTTACGCCGTGACAAATTCGGGCTCGGCGAGCCTGACCAACGCCATCTGGAGGGAATCGGTTTATCTGCTTTCAGACAGCGGGCTGAATGAGACGAATGTTCAAAGCCTCCTGGGTTCTGGCGTTGCGCTTGCAACATTCACTGTGACGAACACATTGTCCGCCGGCACAGCTCTAATCCGCACTCAGGCCGTGGCGGTTCCGCTAAATTCGTTGCTGGCAAATACCCGATTCGTCGTGGCAGTTGATGTCGCCAATACCGTCATCGAAAGCAACGAGACAAATAACATCGCGCTTGCCACAAATGTAACCGTCATCCCAGCCCTGCTGACGTTGCAACTGCCCGCCTCACAATTTCTGGAAGGCACGGCGATGACGGCCACAGTCATCCGCAACGGGAGCACGAGCGTTCCGTTGATCGTCACGTTGACTAACGACGATCCAACTGAAGTTTCGTTTGTGCTTAACGGCACCAACAACCTGACGACGATAATCATTCCTGCCGGTTCATCTTCGGCACAGTTCCCGGTAAGCGCGTTGAACGATGGGGTGGTGGACGGCTCCCAGTTGGTGAACATTTCCGCGGCGGCAACCAATTTTTCCACCACGTCGGCGTCCGTAATTGTCCTCGACGCGCAAGTGCCGCATCTCACGCTGAACATTGCCACTAATTCAGTCACAGAGGGATTGACCGTCGCGGCCACGGTCACGCGCGATTACGTGACGACGAATGCGTTGACGGTCTTCCTGCAAAGCAGTTCGAGCCGGTTGTTCGTGCCAACTTCAGTGATAATTCCGGCGGGATCAAATTCGCGGTCGTTCACGTTGCAGGCGGTGAACAACAGCCTAATCGAACTGCCAGGATTAATTTTCGTAAGCGCGACCGCCAGCGGTTTCACCGGGAGTTCCTCCAGCACGACTGTTTTTGATGATGACACGCCAACCGTGACGCTGACCCTGGCACAGACTAACGTCAGCGAAAGCGCCGGCCCCCAGGCCACGGTCGGAACGGTGACAAGAAGTCCGGTAGGCAGCGGGCAGGCTTTCATCAGCTTGCAAAGCAGCGACACCGCCAAGGCTATGGTTCCGTCTTCAGTGACGATTCCAGGCGGGCAAGCCTCGGCCAGTTTCTATGTTTCCGCGTTTGACAACGCGGTCGCGGATGGACCGCACACCGTCTTAATTACTCCAACTATTCTCGCTTCGGCCAATGGACCTGCGGTTGCAACAGGAACACCCGCGACGCTCACGCTTTTGGATGACGACGGCCCGACCTTGAAATTGGTGTTTGCGAAAAAGCTCGTGCCGGAAGGTCAAAATCCTGCCACGACCGCTACGGTCACGCGCAACACGCCCACAACGAACGCTCTGGTAGTGACGCTGGTTTCAAGCAATACCAATGAAACGACCGTGCCGGTTTCGGTGACCATCCCGCAAGGCCAGACTTCGGCTCAATTCAACATCACGAGCATCAATGATGGGGTCACAGATGGAAGCAAGATCGCCACCATTACCGCAACCGCTGCGGGCTTCACTCCCGGCTTAGACGCGCTGGTGGTTAGTGATGTCAATTTATCTGATCTGGTGGTGAGCGAGGTAGGCGCACCGGCAAGCGTGGATACCGAAACCTATTTCAACGTCACTTATCGCGTCGCGAATCAGGGCGTCGCCACGTCCGGCAGCAATTTTCTGACGCGCATCTTCCTGAGCACCGACCCTATCATCGGCAACGATACGTTGCTGGGGCAGTACACCTTTACCGGCACCATGCCACCGGGGTTATTCTTCTCGCAAACGCTCTCTGTGCTAACTCCTTCAGCGGCGGGACAGTATTGGATCATTGCCAGCACAGATGTGGGCGAGGTTGTCGCAGAAGTTTTGGAGGACAACAATACGACCGTTGCCAGTTCTCCGATCACTGTCGTCGCCGCCTACGGCGCAACGATTCAGGCGGACTTGGAAAGTGCGCCGGCGGGCACGCCCGTGCCCATGCACGGTCACGCCACCAACAGTCTCGGCGCACCCGCGCCGTTCAAGCTGGTCAACATTCACATTGGCATGCAGGGGACATTACGAAAAATCTCCGCACTCACGGATGCCAGTGGGAATTTCTCCACCGTGTGGCAGCCCCTTGCTAATGAAGCGGGATTTTACAGTTTAGGTGCCGACTATCTAGGGGCGGCAACTACTGCCGTTCAGGATCAATTCACGTTGTATGGCTTCAAAGCCGACCCAGCGAATCCTTCGCTCTCCGTCGCGGACCAATCGAGTGTGGCCGGTTTTATCAAGCTGAAGAACCAAGGTGATGTCGCTCTCACGGGAATGTCCGCGTCTGTCATCAGCAAACCTTCCAACCTGACCGTCACCGTGAGCCTTAAGGGAACCTCCGAAAACTGCTTTTCGGAGTTGGGTTAAGGGTTGGGGTTCGATGTTTGGGGTGATTGGATTCATGACGACTCCTTTGGTGGGGGTG
>JAYVSV010000099.1:0-21889 GCA_043775015.1 Verrucomicrobiota bacterium | reverse complement strand
CGTATTGACTCACGGCAAAATGTTACCGGCGGTGGGAGACATTAGGTCTTTGTTGCCGCACGATTCAGGTTACGCAATACAGTAAAAAATTTCTTCAGTTTGACTTCAATGCTTTTCTTCAATGCAAATGGATCCAGCCGCTTGTGTTTGGCCCGCAATCTGGCCTTGGTCTCCTCCGGGATGTCGGCGCTGGCGAGCAAGCGTTGATACGGTGTCTGCGGTTGCTTTTCATAGATGCGTTTGGTTTTGCCATCCTTCTTTTCCCGCTTCAACAGCTTGAAGGTCGGCTTGAAATGGTTGGTGAATTGGCTCCATTCCTGCCCATACAACTCGTTCATCAAGGGGACTAACTCAGGGTGCTCGAAGCGGTCGTGCCCGAAGAGTTGCCGCACATGCGTCCAGTTCTTTTGCTCGCAGTGTGTCCCGCGCCTGCGGGATTCTTGCGATAAGCGCGGCTGCGCGCCTGCGGGAGTCTTGACCGCTTTGCCCGTCAGATGCCGGTGCAACGCCCAGTTGAGGAACTCGCCGCCGTTGTCGGTGTGAAAATCTTTCAGCGCATACGGCACGACTTTTTCCAGTGCCTGCAATTGCACGAGCACCGCGTCGGCGCTCTTGTTCCAGACCGCGCGGTTCTCGGTTCACCCGCTGTAAAGCTCGGTAAAGGTGAGGGAATTGATATAATCGCCCTCGGTCGAATCATCGCAATGCGCGACGGTGTCGGCCTCGACGGAACCGATCCGCGTGGTGTCCGGCGGTCCGTGTCGCGTCGGCACGGCGTGACGCAAGAGCGTGCCGGGACGCGTGGAGGAAAGTCCCTTCTTGGGATGTCCCACGCGCGCCGGACGCAAGAGGCGGTCGATCTGCGCAGGGCTGATCTTCAGAAGTTTTTTCTTAAAAGCTTCCGGCAACGGCGCGGAGCGCCGCTCGTAATGTTCGATCCATTCGGGCAGCGCTGCTTTCAAAAGTTTGCTGCACAACTGATCGCTGGCCAGCCAGATCACCTTGAGCACCGGCAACACTTCGACCGGATCGTAAATGAGTTTGGGGCCGGAACGTTTGGGCGGCCCGGCGGACAGGGGACGGTTCAAAAGCCGCAAGGCGGCTTTGCGATGATAACCGCACGTGGCGCAAAACTCATCGAGGATGAGCCGCTTGTGCGGACGACCGGCGCGCTGGTAGCGCCCGTGAATGCGGGCCAGGGACTCCCGTTTGGCTGATAAACTCATGGTCAGTTCTTCGGTAACCATGAATATGAGTCAACGTATCAGCAGACTCCTCGTCCACTTTCCCCTCCCGGTAACATTTAATTTGAGTCAACTCGCGCGCCGTAGCACTCGAATTCGTCGCTTGCGCGCATTAAAAAACTTGTGATACGTTGCGCGAACATTGGCTCTGAATGTCGTTCACCATCGCTAGTATTCGAGCAGAACAATGTCAGTTGCGGTTGGGTTAAGCAGCGGAAATTTGTGATGTGCCCGCGTGGCGGAATTGGCAGACGCGCTAGATTCAGGTTCTAGTGAGTAACATCGTACAGGTTCAAATCCTGTCGCGGGCACCATTTTGGAATCGCCAGATTCCATAGTAAAACCCCAGCAAAAACTTGTATTTACAGGCACTTGCCCTGGTTCGGTGCTTCTACTCATTTCGGCCAACTCCGGTCAACTTCACCCGCTTTTCAGGGCACTAAAAGGCACTGAAAGGCACTCTCCCCATACCCATAGGCACCTATGAAAATAACTAAAGTCACCCACTTCGGAAATTTGCAGCAAATTGTTTCGGTGTGAATCTTGAATCTTCACCTTTCCAATAAAACGGTTGTCACCTTTCGTATCATTTACCCGTTTGCGCAAATAGCTTCCAAGCTGGCGGCGAAATTCCCGACTACCGCTCCCGTCAATAACTACCGTGGCATTGTCCAGATACGGCTTGGCGTTCTCGAAAACCAAGCCGCAAGCATACTTGTAAAACGATTCTTTGAACTTAAAACCCGGCCCTTGGAGTTTCGCCTTGTTAATCACGATGCTGAAATAAAAAAGTCGTAGTTTGCAATCGCGGATAAAAAGGCTTCACGATAAGCGCCCTTCACTTTGTTGAAATGAAATTCAAACTCTTCTTTGAATCCGAGTTCGCGCTTCAAGAGGTGAATCCGTTGATCTGCCGCCAACGCCTCTTCGCTGTCCTCAAAAGCGACAAATGTAACAATAAAATAATCTGTGGAACCGGAATCCAACTTCAAACCGGGGTCGCCTGATTCATCAATGAAAACGAGCATGTTACTCTGGCAAAACTGCGGTCTGTTTATCGAAGGTCGCTTTTGTTCCGATATGCTTGAGAGCGACCTCGCCTAAATTCGGACGAAAAACAATATCAATTGAGCCGGAAGCATCGGCGTCATTTACGAGACTAACCAAACTGGAAAAATTGCCGGGACGCAAACGAGCGGTCAGTGGCGGCGTCATGTCACAAGGCAATACAATGCCGCTGCATTTTGTTGAGATCGTCAACTTGCCGTTTGCGAGACTCATAACAACTTCGCCAACGGAATAAGCTTTGAAACCTCGTTTCATCGCCCGTGCAAAAGAATAGAACTCCGCTCCGTTCACAGTAACGCGAATTTCTGCTGCCATTGCTTTCATGTTCGCTGCCATATTCAACCCCGAATCTTTTTATCGATCTCAGTTAAAGCTGTTCCCTGCGGCATAACGAATAAACATTTGCCGCCGCTTCGCGATTCCCAAACGGCACCCACCGCACGCTTTTCTTCTGCGTCTGCAAAAAGATGTTGGCCTTTGTATTCCACAACCAAAATGCGCCCGTCGTTTAATTGGCAAACGAAGTCTGGATAAAACCAATGGCGCGAAGTTTGCAGGCGGAAAGATGTGGATTTGTTCGCAAGATTTCGCACCCAAAATTTAATTTCCGGCACTGATCCGTCAAGGAATTGCGCGCATTTGAATTCCTCTTTTAAATCTCCGCTCGATGTCGTTTCCAGTAGTTCGCCGGGTTTCGCGCCGAAGTAATGTTTCTTAAATTTGAAACCGCCTTCGTAAAGCGTACTCGGTTCGTACTGCATCGTTTTGAAATTGATTGCCCGCTCCGCGCTTACCGTTAGCGGTGACTGCGGCAAAAGGAATTGCTGAAACGCCGCTTTGCGTTCGCCGTCGCGATGTTGCTGGATGCGTGTTTCGATTTCTTCGCGAAGGCGGAAACGATCCAGTGCCAGTGTGCCGATGTCTGCAATTTCAAATTTTGCCGTGAGTCCGCGAATTGCTTGGCGCAAGAATTCCGCAGATTCGCCAGCGGGAATATCTTGGTGGTCAATGTGACGATCTAACCACGCAACTAAACTTTCGAGTGACCACTCATTTTTGCCACCAAGCGAAAGAACTTGCTGATGCAACGTGGCGACAAAATCCGTTTCCGCCCTCTCTTGTAACATTTCCGTTTGCACTTCACCTCTGGTGCCAACATCCAACAAACCAGATCTTCCAGCGGGACGTTTTAGCGGGTTGTAATTTTGCGCCAAACTCGCGTCTTTCGCGCTGAGTTTCCACGGATGCTCAAGCAGAAACGTGCTTTCAAACTCGAATAAAATTCCGTCTTCGTTCACGCACAAAAGCGGCACGATGAAATCCAATTGCTTTTCGTAAGGCGATGGTTCGCGCGTTTTGCCACTGCCGCCAAAAGCTTTGTCTGTTTCACGAACGACTTTGACCGCTTCGGCAATTTTCGCTTTTGCCTCTGGCGTTGTGACACAAGCCGCGATGCTTTTTTCTTCGTTCTCATCCAGCGGAACTAAAATTGTGATTGCGCCTTGCTCCGTGTCCACGCGGACTTTTCCAGCGAGCGCGGGCAATTGCTCTTTCGTTTTCGCCGTGTCAATTTCCGCAGGTAAAACTTGAATCGTTTTCGGTTGCGCGCCCAATGGCAAAGCGCCTTGTGAAACTGGAATGATAATCCGCTCTGCTTCTGCTTTGGTGAACCCGTTGCTTTCCAGCGCTTCGCGCAACTCGTTCAACACGTCCGGCAATGAATCAGAAATAGAAAACGCATAGGCGCAATTCAAATCAGGATGTTGCTTTGCTTTTGCATTTGGCAGGCGGAGAATGCGCCCAACGATTTGCTCAATGGCAGTTGCAGAGCGGGTTTCCTTCAAACTGCAAAGGACATAAGCAAAAGGACAATCCCAACCTTCGCGCAATTTTTGCACCGTGATAATAAATCGCGCGGCGGGTTCTTTTGATGATTTGATTTCTTCGGCACTCGGCAATTCATCTTTGCTGCCGACAGAAATTTTTATCTGTTCTTTTTGAATTCCAAATTCCGCAACCAATCGCTCCCGCAATGGTTCACAGGCAGCAACATTTTCCGCCTGCAAAAGTAAAATCGGGCGGATGTATTCGCCGGTTTTTTGAGATTCTTTGATTGCGACTTGTTCAAGATCGCCGCGCAACGTAACGGCTTCGGCAAGCAATTTATCTTTCTGGCTCGGATGCCGCGTGATGACTCGCAACGGCAGCTTAATCATTTCTGCCGCTTTCAATTCTGCCGCTGAAACTTGATGCAGAATATTTGATGGCGCTGGACCAGTGCGCGCGGGCGTTGCCGTGAATTCCACGATGCAAGACGGCAGAACATTTCCAAGCGTGTTGAAACTTAATTCCGTTCTCGCGTTGTGCGCTTCGTCAACGATCACGATTGGCCGACGCAATCGGAGCATATTCACGAGCGAGGGTTTTGGTTTTCCGTCCGCGCCGGGAAGTAAATCTTTCAACCTGTCCGCAGGCACGTTGAGCAAATGTTCGGAAAAACTTCCGTTCTGTTCGTACACTTTTCGGCCTGTCGTGTCTTCCACGCGGAAAGCTTGAATCGTGGAAACGATAACCACCGTGGCACCGTCCACTGCCGCGCGCGGCAATCGCAATGCCTCGTCAATTGTCACAACTTCCACAATCCCGCAGGACAATTCCAGCGCGCGGCGATAATGGTGCCTTGGATCGCGCAACGCGTCTGCCGTTTGTTCCAGGATCGTGTTGCTTGGTACGAGCCACAGAACAACGGCGCGCTCGGCTTGCATGAAATCAGTAATGGCTAATCCTGCCGCGTGGCAGGCCAGTAATGTTTTTCCGCCGCCCGTGGGCACGCGCAAACAGACATAAGGCATTTGCGGCTCCATGCCCGCCGCGCTCACTGGAATATAAGGCGAAGCGTTTCCGAAAGTGCGGGCGGTGATTTCGCGAAAAGCGGTTTCAGGATTTTGCGTTCGCGCGGCAATGCGGAAAAAATCTTTCAACGATTCCAGCACGCGCGATTGATAATCTTTTAGTGAGATCATGCCACTTTGATTTCGTAAGGAGTTTGCCGCACCAGAATCCGCTCGGCTTGCAAACGATCTTTGCCCAACAAACAGCCCGCGCAATAAATCACTTTTTGTCCGTCGAATTTTGGCAACTGCGCCAGCACTGCGCGCGTTAGCACGTTGCCGCCGTTGCTGCTTTTGTCGCCTAAAATGCCGTTGTAAAGCAGGTAAATTCCAACGCCGCGACACTCGCCTAGAAACGGAGTATTCGGCACGCGCTCGCGCAGCAGGGGTTCGCCTGTTTCGGTAAAAAAAACGTGGCGCGCGAGTTCTGCAAAGCGAACGGTGTCGCGAATCTTTCCGCCTTGGTCAAACAGTGGTTCGCCTAGTTCGCAAAAACGAAAACTGCCACCGATGCTGTCAACGCTTCCGCCCTTGGCGTTGGTGTAACCCTCAGCAGCACGGCGTACGCGGACGGCGGTGACTTCGCGCGCAATCTTAGCATCCATTTCTACAAGAATGAAACGGCGCGGCGCTTTGTCTGGCGTGGCCTGATTCGTTTTGAGAATCGCGTGTGCTGTCGTTCCTGAACCGCCAAACGAGTCTAGGACAAGATCGCCGGGGTTGGTGGCGATTTGAAAAACGCGCTCAATCAAGCGGGTAGGTTTTGGGGTATCGAAAGCAGTCTGCGTTTGAAACAAAGCTTGAATCTCTTTCTTTGCTTCATCGGTGTGGCCGACTTCATCGGATGGCCACCATGTCCAAGGCACCACGCCTTCCACTTCATCAAGGTAACGCTTTCGATTCGGAACGCCGTTGCCATCCTTCCCGAAGTAAATCAGATCGGCTTTGAGCAGGCGTTGGTATTCGGACTGGATAACTTTCCAACACGATCCTTCAGGTGGCAAATGTTTCCTCCCACTTGGCCCAATGATTTCGTACATCTGATTAGGCCGAAATCCTTGCGCCGTCAGAGAAACTGAACGCCATCGCCCTCTGGGGTCTTTGTTTTGGTTTTTGTAAATGCTCAACTGCTTTTCAGTCATTGGCAACAGACCACGTGTCGCCTTAAATCGTTCCGGGTCCATTGCATAGACGAGCAAGTATTCGTGGACGTCGCCGATGGCTTCCCGGTTCTCTCGCGAATAGCGTTTCTGCCAAACATTGCAGGCGACGAACCGTTCGCGCCCAAAAATTTCATCCATCATTACCCGAAGCAACGCAATTTCAGAATCGTCCATTGAGATCCAAATTGAGCCGTCAGGCCGAAGAAATTGTTTCAACAGCAGCAAGCGCGGATACATCATGCACAGCCAGCGGTCGTGACGATCAAGCGTCTCGCCTTCCTTGCCGACGACTTTTCCAAGCCATTCGCGGATAACGGGGCTATTCACGTTGTCATTGTACGCCCAATGCTCATTGCCAGTGTTGTACGGGGGGTCGATGTAGCTACATTTGACCTGACCGGCGTAATACGGAAGCAGCGCCTTGAGCGCGACAAGATTGTCGCCTTGCACAATCAGATTGCCGCTGCCGGGATCGCCGCAGGCCAGTTCCGGCACGTCCTTGAGCAAATGAAACGGGACTTGCTGGTGATGATTCACCACCGCTTCTTTCCCAATCCAATTCAACGTCGGCATGGCGCGGACAATAATTAAGTGGCAAACGGCTGGCGAGAAAGGAATCAATTCATTGTCATATCGATTCTCATTGTCAAAAGTGACGCCATCTTAAAATTTATAGCCAAGTATGAATTCCACGGAAAATTCAACGCCGCCTTCAGAACCTCAAACAATTCCAACAAAACGAGAACCCACGCTTGTCTTCGATGAAACAAAAAGTTTGGGCGGAATGTTTGAGCTACATTATCGAAAATCGTTGGCAGTTATTTTTGAAAAACATCCAGATTTCAAAGAATTATTGGAGAAAGAATTTTTCGATATTTTAAGCCTTGGCCTGAATGGGTGGTGAAAATTGCGGCAATCGTCCTGCACGTTTATTTTCCAAAGATAGCCGTTGAGAAGATCGAGCAGTTGTTAAGGTGCGGAAACTTTTATTTGCTGGAATGGAAATTAGACACCTCACCGGCGAACGGGCCGAAATTTCCAGACGTAGAAGCCGCAGACCTCAGAGCTATGATCCTAGCAGAAAGCCGCTTTCGCTGTTGCGATTTTTTTCCCCACCGCGAGTTGCATGATGTTTTCCTCGGTGCAATCGGCGCGATCCAGCACACCGGTGATCTCCCCTTCGTGCATCACGGCGACGCGGTCGCTGACGTGTAAAATTTCCTCCATGTCGCTGCTGATCATTAGAATCACGGTATTGCGCTCCGCCAACTCGCGCATCAACCGATAAATTTCCGCCTTGGCTCCGACGTCGATTCCCCGCGTTGGTTCGTCGAGAATCATCACCTTGGGATTCATCGCCAGCCATTTTCCGAGAACAATTTTTTGCTGATTGCCTCCGCTTAAATTCATCACCATCGCTTCGGTACCGGGGGTTTTTACCTTCAGCGAAGTCACCTGTTGCTCAACGGTTTTCCGTTCCAGCTTGCGTTGGATCCAGCCGAGACGTGTAAAATTTTTGAGAGAAGGCAGCGTTACATTTTCACGCACCGACATTTGCACGACCAAACCTTCCGAGCGCCGGTTTTCCGGGACGAGATAAATGCCGCGCTGGATCGCGTCACGGGCATGGTGGATGGAAATTTTTTCTTCGCCTAAAATCAATTCGCTCGAACCGGATGGATCCAAACCGACAATGACTTTTGCCAGTTCGGAGCGGCCTGCGCCGACGAGGCCAGCGAATCCAAGTATTTCTCCCCGCGCTGCGTCGAATGAAACAGATTTTTTGGGGAAGCGGCTGGAACGGGCGTTGCGCACTTTGAAATAGCCGGGCGTTTTGGCCGCAGTGGAGTGAGTGTAGAAACTCTTGATCTCACGTCCGACCATCATGTTGACGAGGCGATCATGGGTGATTTCTTCCTTGCGCAAGGCCCCGGCATTCTTGCCATCGCGCAGCACGATCACTCGATCAGCGCACGATTGGATTTCGCCCAAACGATGGGAAATGTAGATGACGCTGACGCCCTGTTTGCTCAATTCTCGAACTAATTCAAGCAGCCGTTCCGTTTCGGAAAGCGTCAGGCTGGAAGTCGGTTCGTCCATGATGATGAGCCGGGCGTTGAGCGAAAGCGCCTTGGCTATTTCCACCATTTGTTGCTGCGCAATGGAGAGCTGGTCCACGCGGGTGGAGCTGGAAACATTCAGCCCAAGTCGTTTGAGATACGGTTCGGTGTCGGCATGAATTTTTTTGCGGTCAATCAACTTGAACGGAGTCATGACCGGCTCGCGTCCGAGGAACACATTCGCCGCCACATCGAGATTGCCGAGAACATTTAACTCCTGATGAATGAACGCGATACCGAGGCGCATCGCATCCGTGACCTTTTGAATTTTAACCGGCTGGCCCGCCAACCGGATTTCTCCGGCGTCTGGCTGATAAACGCCGCCGAGAATTTTCATCAGAGTGGATTTGCCCGCGCCGTTTTCTCCAACCAGACCAACGACTTCCCCTTCGCCGATTTCAAACGCCACGTTATCCAACGCGATCACACCGGGGAATCGTTTGGAAATACCGCGCACTTCCAGCAATGGGTTCGCGCTCATTTCGATCGTCATTTCATTTGGTTTGGTTTCCCAATTATGGAGAGCGAGGCCCGATTTTGTAAATGGCCGTATTGCATTCCATTGTCTAAACGTGAGGCACGAAAAAACGCGGTTTACCGATTAGCCAATTCCGCAAAATTGATAATCTCTGCGTTTCAAGGCAGGAAGCTCGTGGATGAAAAGAGTTTTCGCCTTTGGCCTTTGATTTGCTGAATCCTACTCTTTTATGTTTTGCCTAATCGCGCGCCCATTTTTGTGGCTGACTGCTGCGTCCTTGATTTTCGTCGCGAACGCGTCGGCGCAGTTGCAACCCGTTTGGCAGATCGGGGTGGACGAAGACCCTTTTCAATCCGGATACAATGCCACGGACGAATTTTCCTCGGAGAATTACGTCAATGACGCCCGCCCCGGCAAAGTCACCCGTCTTCCGGGCGATCCGCTTTACAACGCCTTGACCAATCCGACGGCGGATGACGACTTCTATTTCGCCGGCACGTTTCCCATCGGTTTTAATAATCTGTCCGCAAATCTTGTTGTTCCCAATCCCGAACCAGACTTCGCCTGGGAACGCGCCTTGACCGATGGCGACCGCACGAATCGCATTCATTTTTTTCTAAATTCACAGCAGACCGGCCCGCTTTCGCGACTGCGTTTGAGTTTTGAATTGGTCGAAGGCGGCATTTGGTTTGGGTCGCCGATCAATGCGAGTGGAGAAGGGTTTGGCAAACAGAACCTTGAAGTCCGTTACAAAGGTGCCGGTTCTTCGGTGTTGCTTTTGCAAAAAACAATTGATCGCGACACACGATTCACACTCGATTTTCCTGCGACAAATGTTCTCGCGAACACGGGTGCGAACACGATCGAAATCATTCGCACCGGACCCAATACCGCCAACGTCGGATACTGGGTGCAATTTGATTTCGTCAAATTTGAAGCAAACACGAACGCGCTTGCTGACGCCGATGGCGACGGCCTGCCGCGTTGGTGGGAAGAAGATAATCATCTGAGCGACACCACCGCGGCTGACGCCGGAAGCGACGCCGATGGCGATGGCCGAACCGCGTTGCAGGAATTCAATGGCGGAAATAATTCGACCGACCCGAATAATCGCGATTCCGACGGCGATGGTTTGAGTGACGGCGCGGAGTTTGCGGCCGGCACAAATCCGAATCTGGCGGATACGGATGGAGATTCCATTTCGGATGGCGACGAAGTCAATGGCTCGCCCGCGTCGTTGCCGTTGCTGGTTGATTCAGATGGAGATGGCGCGCCCGATTCGTTGGAACGGCGCGTTGGAACCAATCCGATGAGCGCGTCGAGCGTTCCCACGATTTTCCGCGGCGCCATCGGAATTCATTTTGTTTCCGAGGGAGACTTGAACGGAATTCTCGGAACGAATGAGACGGCAGGAGTGGTTCCGCAAACACGTTGGAATGACACGTCACCCATTCGCACCTGGAACCGGCCGTCGGGAAGCAAAGTGGATATTCTGACGCCGCTCACCAATCAGATCGTACGAAGTGATGGCGTGATCATGACAAATCTGACGTTGAACTGGACGGCCGATGCATCCGATGCGAGCGACAACGCCGGTTCGTCCAATCGCAAATTGATGGACGGTTTTGTTCGCGCTTACGATGCCACGCCGGTTTCGCTGACTTTGAGCAATATTCCATTTGCCGCGTACGATTTGTATGTCGTGATGGGCGGATCTTATGACGGACAGAAGGGCCGGATTCGACTTGGAACAAACGCCGCGTCGGATCGATTTTTTCAAGCGCTCAGCACCGCCCCGCAAAATGAATTCATCGAAATCAAACCCGGCGCGACGAATAATCCGCCCGGCAATTTTGTCGTTTACACCAACGTCACCGGATCGACCGCCACGCTCACGCTGACAAACTTGGATGGCTGGGCGCTCGGGATCTGCGCCGTGCAAATCATCGATCGTAATTTGGATGCGGACGGTTCTGGCATTCCTGATTGGTGGGAAATGCAGCAAGCACTTCAACCCGGCTCCGTCGCACTCGCCGCCGCTGACTCCGACGGCGATGGCTTGAGCAACTTGCAGGAATTTCAACGCGGCACCGATCCGCACAAATCCGACTCGGACGGCGATGGATTAACCGATAATGAAGAAATTGCGCTCGGGACAAATCCACTGCTCGCCGACACCGATGGCGACGGCCTTTCGGACAGCGCGGAAATTCACGCACCGATTCCGACGAACCCACTTTTGGCCGACACCGATGGCGATGGCGTGAGCGATCGCGATGAAGTTCGCCTGGGCACGGATGCAACTTACAATCCAACCAACAGCACCACGTTTATCGGCTATGTGCCGTTCTTTCGCAGTTCACCTTCCCGATGGGAATGGAACCTCGAAAACGTGCAGTTCGTTTGGAACCACGGAGCAGGGGCGCTCGCGCCGAACATTTGGAACGAAGATCAGCTCGTCAGCTTTGCGGTAAAAAATTCTTCGAGCAGCGACTGGCGCACCTTCGGCATGGAACTGCGTCACTACAACGGCAAGATCACTTATCTTTTTCATTCCGAACCCGGCGGCGCTTTTGCGTATCCCGGGCAGCCGACCTGGTCCATTTGGGAATCGGATTACGGCAACCCGCCGGTTGATCTGAAAGCGCAACTCGGTTTCAGCGGTTACGGGCCGGCAGATATTTCGGACCGTCTAAAATTCCGCATGTTCGCGCAGCGTGGTGGCAGCAACGCGTGGACGGTTACCTTTGAAATTCGCAACCTGACCAGCAATTCGGTCGTAGTCACAAAATCTTTTACGAACTGCCTGGCATCGTCGTCGGTCGATAGCGGCACCGCGCAATGGACCGATTACGATGGCAACGCCAACCGGCCGAGCATGATCGTGCATCAAGGTGTGCAGATGTTTTTCACACCGACACCGTTGGAAACACTCGCCGCGTTTGCCACTGCAAAAGATTCCGACAACGACGGAATGCCAGACGTTTGGGAGGACGCAAATTTGTTCAACAAGAATTCGGCGACGGACGCGACGCTCGATGCCGACAATGACGGGCTGAACAATCGTGATGAATTTCTCGCGGGAACAAATCCACGCAATCCGGATTCCGATGGCGACGGGGTGAGCGACGGAGTGGAGGTTGTAAATTCTTCAAACCCATTACTCGCAACCAGCAAACCGGAATTCGCGGGCGCGACCTGGCCGAGCGGTCGGGATCTCGATGGCAACGGGCTGCCGGACGCATGGGAAATTCGTTATCGCGCCTTTGGTTTGTCGCCCGGCGGCGATGCGGATGGGGATGGCGCCTCGAACGCGCAGGAAGCGCAATGGGGAACCGATCCGTTCGATGCGAATTCAAAAATCGCAGTGACACTTTCGCGCCAGGCCAACGACGTGCTGGTCAATTGGCCAATGATTACATCCAAGGATCAAAGATTATTTTCGAGCGGTACCCTGACGAATTGGACGCAATTTTCTGGTGCGCAATCACTCATCGGCGGGATGTCGAGTGTGCGTTTTACCAATCGTTTTGCCAACGTGGCGAAGGAGTTTTATCGCGTCTCGACCGATGACATGGATTCCGATGCGGATGGAGTAAAAGATTGGGATGAAACCATTTTGGGGAGCGATCCGTATCGTGCCAACAGTACGCGCAGTGCCATGCCGACGATCAACAGCAACGGCGTGGTGACCGGCTCGGTGGCTGGCGATTACGCTTCGTTCGTCGAACAAATGAATGGCGGACCCAGCGGCACGACCGGTCTCGTCACGCGCGTTCAGGCCGCGCGACTCCTCCAGCAGGCGACCTTCGGCCCGACGTTGCGCGAATTGGATCGCGTGCAGCGACTCGGTTTTGCGGGCTGGATCGCAGACCAATTGACGAATCAACCCGCGACTTTGCATCATCGATATGTCGAGCAGATTTACGCTGACTTCAACGGTCCGCGCACGGATGTGACTTATTCATTCAACGAGATGGATCAGTTTATCAACGGCAACAATGTGACCACGCCTTTTGCGCGCGCGGCCATTGGCGGGCCGGATCAATTGAGGCAGCGCGTGGCGTTTGCGCTGAGTCAAATTTTGGTCGCATCGCGGCGTGATCCGAATCTCGAAAACAAGCCTCTCGCGGTCGCCGGTTTCTACGACATCTTCGTTCGTAATGCGTTTGGCAATTATTTCACCGTGCTTCGCGAAGTGACGTTCCACCCGGTGATGGGCCGCTACCTCAGTCACATTGGCAACCAGAAGTCGCGACCGGAAATCAACCAGTATCCCGACGAAAATTACGCGCGCGAAGTGCAACAACTTTTCAGCATTGGCTTGTGGGAATTGAACTCGAACGGCACGCGCAAGCTTGATGTCTTTGGCCAACCGATTCCAACCTACGGCAACGCGCAGATCACGGAATTTGCGCGCGTGTTCACCGGACTTTGGTTCGGCGGACAAGCGTGGGGCAACGGCGGTTGGAGTGATGATGACAGCTCGGTGCCGATGCAACTTTGGGCGGAGAAACACGACTTCGGCGCGAAGACGTTGCACACGGGTTTTGTTATTCCGGCGCGTGCAGCGACGGTGGAGAACGGCGTTCGTGACGTGGACGATGCGCTGCGAAATCTTTTCGAGCATCCGAACGCGCCGCCTTTTATCAGTCGGCAACTCGTTCAATTTCTCGTCACGAGCAATCCATCAAGCAACTATGTTGGTCGCGTTGCGGCGAAGTTTGTGAATAATGGGATGGGGCAACGCGGCGATCTCGGCGCGGTGGTCACGGCAATTTTGACGGATGCCGAGGCGCGCGATGTCCGATGGTCGGCGGGTGCGATTGAGTTTGGGCGGTTGAAAGAACCGGTGCAGCGCGCGATGGCCATTGCGCGAGCGGGACGTCTGGATCGTTACACGAATTTGCTCTGGTGGAGTTGGGGAGGGTTCAATAGTGCCGCGTTTCAAGAGCCGAGCTTTTCGCCCAGTGTGTTCAATTTTTTCCGTCCCGGCTATCAGCCACCCGGTTTATTGACGGCCAACGGTCTGGTCGGTCCGGCGTTTCAAATCACGGACAGTTATTCGAGCATTTCATTTCCAAACAAGCTTTGGGAAATGACGGAAGGCGGTTTGAAACTTGATTCCATTTACAGTTTTCCGCCGGATTATGCGGACCTCGTGGCCCAAGCAGGCATCGCCGCTCAATTAGTGGATCAGGTTAATTTGCTATTCTGCGGTGGTAACATGTCCGCTGCCACGCGAGATAACATCCTCAATGCGATACAACAAATTTCCGCGGACGACGCGCTGTTGCGCACGCGTCTCGCGGTCTATCTCGCCGCCACTTGCCCGGAAGGAGCAGTGCAACGATGAACGTTCGACAATTTCAAATAACGACTTTGCGCAGTTTTATTTTCAACCATCACCTGTCATGAACAAACCTCTTTCTCGCCGAACTTTTCTTCGCCAGCTCAATTGCGCTGCGGTCGGTTCTTCCGCGATTCTCAACACGCTGCTGAACCTTAGACTGGCCAACAGCGTCGTGGCCGATGGCGCGCCCGGCACCGATCGCAAGGCGCTCGTCTGCTTATTTCTGAGTGGCGGCTGCGATTCCTTCAACGTCCTCGTCCCGTGGGAACAGTCACGTTACAACGCTTATTCCGTCTCGCGCGGTGCGTATGGATCCGACGGCGGTCTGGCGCTGAATCGTAATGCGCTCTTGCAACTTGCTTCGCCCGCCAATGATTTTGGGCTGCATCCATCTTGCGTGAAGCTGCACCAGATGGCGACCGGCACCGGCGCGTTTGCCGGGAACAAGCGCCTCGCGTTCGTCTCGAACCTTGGCACGTTGGTCCAGCCGATTTCCAAAGCGCAGTTTAACGCCTGGGAAAATGGGCAGAACCTTGCGTTGCCCGTTCCAAAAGCATTGTTCTCGCACAGCGACCAAATCGAACAGTGGCAAACCGCTGTGCCGCAAGGGATGGCGCAACTGAGCGGTTGGGCGGGGCGCGCAGCGGATATTTTGCACAGCGACTACAACACGGGCGCAACGTCGATGAGCATCTCGCTCGGTGGCAACAACGTGTTCCAAGTGGGAAATTCCACCCAGCAATTTGTGGTCACTCCATCGGGCGCGCTTTCGTTCGAAGGAACCAGCGGGGGTGCCGTGGGTAATCCATTGCAGCTCAAAAATTCCGCGCTGCGCAATACGCTCGACCAACACTATTCCAATTTGCTTACGGAAAGTTTTTCCCGGCTCACCAAACAAAGCGACGACGCGCAATTGCTTTTCCAAACGCAATTCGATTCCGCCAACGCGGCTCTCGGCGCGAGCGTGGACGCACTTTTTCCGGCGAATAATTATCTCGCGTCCACCCTGAAGGCAGTTGTGAAAACGATAAAAATTCGCAGCCAGCTTGGATTGAGACGCCAAACTTTTTTTGTGAATTACGGCGGATGGGATCATCACGGAGAACTGTTAAACACGCAGGCCGGAATGCTCGCCGGACTCGATGCCGCCATCGGTGCTTACCAGCAAGCGCTCGAAATGCTCGGGCTGACCAATGACGTGGTGACGTTCAGCGCCTCGGATTTCAGCCGCACGTTGCGCTCGAATGGTCGCGGCACCGATCACGCCTGGGGCGCCAACGCGATGGTCTTTGGCGGGCCGGTGGACGGCGGGAAAATTTTCGGCGCCTATCCCGACTTGACCCTTGACGGGCCGGATGATGTGGGTCGCGGTGGGCGTTTGCTGCCGAGCACTTCGGTGGATTTATTCTTTGCCGAGTTGTTGCGCTGGTTCGGCGTGCAGTCGGGCAACATGGCCTACATTCTGCCGAACATTGCGAACTTCTGGAATCCGAATTCACCCACGCCACCGCTCGGTTTTGTAAAGCCGTGAAACGGGTCGGCTTCATTGTTTTCGCCCTCGCCCTGCTGACGGGACTGTGGCTTGTTCAGCGGGATCGTCCTCAACTCAAAAAAGAAAACAAATCTTCAGTCGAACCAAGTTTCATCGCAACCGGTGTCATGGTTAATGCCACTGCGGTTTCTGGGCCTGCAACGGAACCTGGCAAGCCAGTCCGGTTAATTGGCGAAACCATTTTGCGCGACTATGCCAGGACGAATTTGCCGCCCGAGAATGACCTCACTCTCATCGCGCGGCTGATGGACAACTTTACGTTGCTCGTGAAATCCTCCGCCAACCGACCGATGAGCGCCAACGAAGATTGGGCCGCCGCTTTTTTGGGAAACAATTCTGCCAACGAGCCTTTTCTTTCCGATCAACATGCTTCGCTGAATGCGAAAGGGCAGATGGTTGATCGTTGGGGCACACCATTATTTTTTCACCCGCTCGGCGCTCGCCAGTTTGAAATTCGCTCTGCCGGCCAGGATCGAATCCTGTGGACCGATGATGATATTCATCGCAACGCTGATGGCTCTTTCCTCCGTGGGACAAATTTGAATCCGCCCAGCTTGTTTCACGGAACGCAAAAGCCGATGGATCGTCGCTAGAGATTATTCCCAATCGTCCGACGTTCTTTCCAATCGAAGCGCTCGCGTTGTTTTCAATTAATTGTGAAATCGGCTTTTCCATTTACACTTGCCCAAATTCAGTCTCGCCCTAACATCGTGACAATCCTTTTTGGTAATGAAAACGTCTCACACCAGCAACTGTTCACTTATCAGATTTGAGCCAATTTCCAAAAACAAAGCCGGGCTTTATTTGGTATGAAGATTAAAATATTTTTGAGAGCCACCGCTTTCACCCTGATTGAGTTGCTCGTGGTGATTGCAATCATCGCCATCCTGGCTGGCTTGCTTCTGCCCGCTTTAGCGAAGGCCAAAGACAAGGCCCTTCAAACTCAGTGTCTCAGCAATTTGAAACAAATGAATTTGGCCATGACGCTTTACGCGTCGGACTATAAGGATAAAACGCCCGCCAGCGACAGTGTTCCTGGGCAAGATATATGGTGGTGGTATAAGGAACTGATTAAATCGTATGCCGGATCGAAAAATGCACTTAACGCAGATCGTGTTTTTCAATGTCCAAAAGACCGAGGCTGGAAAGGGCACCCTCCGTTTGAGAAGCCGCATCGCGAAAATCCATTGCTGGCTTACGGAAGCTACGTCTTTAACGGGGTTCCAGCCCGGCCAGAAGTGTCGCGAGCAAATCAGCCACATCTTATCAATTACACATTGACGAACATCAAACATCCCGTTCGCACTGTTTTAATGGCCGAATGGCCGATTCATTGGGGCTATTCATGGCACAAAAATAAATATGGGAATCTGGATGTTGCTTACCCCGACGCCATCATCGATGTAGGGTTTGCCGACGGGCATTCGTCCTTCATCAAACTTTACTACAACGCAACATTGGGCGCCGCCGTGTTTTCTTATTTAACCACGGAAATTCCGCAGAAATACGAATATCAATTTGCCCCCGATTAACTCTCATGAAGTTTCCTTCCTTCCTGGCGATCTGTTTACTGCTACTCACTTTCGCTGCCTGTAAACCCAAGGCCATCGACGAACTTTCCGATTCTGGCACAGCACTCAAAAAAGTTCTGGCGATTGAAACTGCGCAGGTCGCACAGGCCAGCAAGCAAGTTGTGTTGATCGTGCCCAATGCGGCCCAAGCACCTGCCGCCTCTCTCGGTGACGACTTCAAATCCGCCTTGGAAAAAAAAGGTTTGTCGGTCCAACTCAAGCCGGTCGATTTGGGAAATCCCATGCATTACGACGAATTTGGATTGAAAGCCGCAGATTTCCTGGACGTGCTCCAACAACACTCCGGGGTGGGAGCGATCGTTTCACTGGTGGGGGCACCGCTCGTTCGAAATAATGAGTTAAACAAAATACCTGCCGGAGGTCCTGCCGTGCTGGTCGTTGCTACGAGACAAATCGGGCTTGCGACCGGAGTCCCGACCAATCCCGCCGTGCTGGAGCAGATGCTCGCCGCAAAGATCATTCATCTCGCCATAGCAGACGGCACAGGTTCAAGCGGCAAGCCAGATGACGTTTACAAAAATTTCGATCAACATTTTCGAATCCTCCGGCCTACACCCTGACACAAAACGCTTTGGTGCTTCCGGAATAATTACATGTTGTCACGGCCCATCTGAGTTGACTCACGGCTAGAGCGACGAAAGCAGCGTAACCGTTCTCCGCGAAGAAGACATGGCGCTACGAACGGAAACGCTGCTTCCGTCACAAGAAATTTTTTGTAGCGCGCGCAATCTGCGCTCTTTACGCTTACGCCAATGCCGCAACTCACGCTGAAAACCACGCACAAGTGTGTGGTCGCCTATTACGAGAATCTCAAAAAATTTGAAAAGTTGGGCATGAAGCACGAAGGCGCCGTTAGTTCTGCCTTCCATGAATTGCTCGAAGTTTGCGCCCGACAGTTTGATTGGAAACTCGTTCCTCAATATCCCATTAAACGCAAAGGGAAACTCCCTCTCAAAGCCGATGGCGCGTTGGTTGATAATTTCAACCTGAGTCATGGCATCTGGGAAGCGAAGGACAGCGCCGACGATCTCGAAAAAGAAATCAAAAGCAAATTCGCCGCTGGCTATCCACGCGAAAACATTCTCTTCCAAGAACCGCTCAAGGCCGTTTTGTATCAGCAGGGGCAATGCGCTTTCAAAGCCGACCTGACCAAACCCGACGATCTTGTTCACGTTCTCAGGCTCTTTTTTGAATTTGCTCCGCCTGCCATTGCCGATTGGGAAAAAGCCGTCATCGAATTCAAGGACAGAATCCCGCAAATCGGCGCGAGCTTGAAAAAGCTCATCGAAACCGAGCGCCAGACCAACAAAAAGTTTATCGCCGCATTTGAAGATTTCTGTTCGCTCTGCCGTGGCTCGCTCAATCCGAATATTTCCATCGAAGCCGTTGAGGAAATGATCATCCAGCACATCCTGACCGAACGCATCTTCCGCAAAATCTTTGATGTCGCGGATTTCATTTCGCGCAACGTCATTGCACAGGAAATTGAAAAGGTTATCACCGCCCTAAACTCCCGCGTGTTCAGCCGCGATGATTTCAGCAAGAGCCTCGAACATTTTTACGGCGCAATCGAAAACGCCGCCGCCACCATTTCCGATTTCCACGAGAAACAAACGTTCCTCAACACCGTCTATGAACGTTTCTTTCAAGGCTTCTGCATCAAAGTCGCCGACACGCACGGCATTGTTTACACGCCGCAACCGCTCGTGAACTTCATGGTCGCCAGCGTCGAATCGGTGTTGAAAAAAGAATTCAACAAGACCCTCGCCGACAAAGACGTTCACATCCTCGACCCCTTCACCGGCACGGGCAATTACGTCGTGAATATCATGCGGCACATTCCGAAATCCGCGCTGCCACACAAGTTCGCGCACGAACTGCACTGCAACGAGATCATGTTGCTCCCGTATTACGTCGCTTCGATGAACATCGAGCACGCCTACTGGGAAGCCACTGGCAAATACGAACCGTTCGATGGCATCTGCCTCGTCGATACATTTCAAACCGCAGAATCGGAGCAAGACGAATTTGGTTTCTTCAATGAGAAAAATTCTGAACGCGTCAGTCGCCAGAAGAAAGCGCCTATTCGTGTTGTCATCGCCAATCCGCCTTACAACGCCGGACAAGCGGATGAAAACGACAACAACAAGAACCGTAAATATCCGGTGATTGACCGTCGCGTCAGCGTGACTTACGGCGAGGCGTCGAACGCGACGCTGCAAAGAAAACTCGCCGATCCTTACGTCAAAGCCATTCGTTACGCGAGCGATCGCGTCGGCGACAGCGGCATCGTTTGTTTCGTGAACAATAACAGTTTCATCACGGAAAAAACTTTCGATGGGATGCGTAAGGAAATCGCGAAAGATTTTGATTTAATTTACGTCCTCGACCTTGGCGGCAATGTGCGTAAAAACCCGAAACTCTCCGGCACGACCCACAATGTTTTTGGCATCCAAGTCGGCGTGAGCATCAATCTATTCGTGCGTTTTTCCAAAAAGTCGGTTAAAGAAAAGACAGCATGAGCACCGCCACGACAAAACTCCCCCGCAGCAAATCTATTTCAGCGCTGGCCACGACGTTTTTTACCGCTGGCTACGAGCAAAGTGAGCCGGAAGATTTTATCCGTCGTCTGCAAGCGAATGGTGTCGAAATGATCGTGGACGTGCGTGACATGCCGTTGAGCCGCAAGCGCGGCTTTTCCAAAAATCAGCTTCATGCGTTGCTGACGGAAGTGGACATCGAGTATCTGCACGTCAAACCGCTCGGTGCGCCCAAAGAAATCCGCGATCCGTTGCGCGCGGGCGGGTCATGGTGGGAATACATCAAAGGCTACGAGCGCGTGCTGAAAAAGCAAACGGCGGAGATTGACGCGCTCATCAAACTCGCCCGCGAGAAACGCATCTGCCTATTGTGTTTTGAACGCAACCCCGCCGAATGTCACCGCAGCCTCGTTGCTCGCGAAATGGAAATGCGCGGCGGGGATTCACCCGTGCAAGTCGAACATATCCGCTATTGATGCCCGCTCTCGACACAACCCGGCTTCGACTTCTTGTCACGGTCAAGGCATATCCTTCTGTCAGCACCAAATACAACGAACTCGTCTGCTGCGCGGGTATCACCGAGGAAAGAAAATGGGTGCGCCTCTATCCCGTGCCCTACCGCGACCTGCCCAATCACACTCAATTTCGGAAATACGACATCGTGGAAGTTACCTGTGACCGCCGGGAAGCCCACCGGGACGACCGCCCCGAAAGCTGGTGTCCGCGTCTTGACACCATGCGCGTCCTCAACCATCTCGACGTGAATCACGGGGACTGGAGCGAACGATTGAAATGGATTGAGCCGACCTTGCTGCGCGGGTTTGCCGAATTATCCCAGCTTCAGGAAGCAGAAAACAAATCTTTGGGAGCATTCCGTCCGAACAAAATTCTTGGCGTGGAAGTCAGCCCGGAGAGTAGCGAATGGACGGACGCCCAAATCGCCGCCATCAACCAGACCGATCTTTTCTCCGTTAAAGAACCGCTCGAAAAAGTCCCTTACCGTTTCCGCCTCGGCTTTGAAGATGAACTCGGCAAGCCGCACTGGCTCTCCGTGATTGATTGGGAATTCTTTCAACTTTGGCGCAAGGAACGCGACCGTTTCCGCAGCGAGGAAAAAGCCGCCGAGCAAGTCCGCAAAAAAATTGAAACCATCGCCAACACGGAGAACGACCTGATTCTGTTCGCGGGCAACCTCGCCCATCCCGCCATGCGCCGCAGCTTTATGATTCTCGGCTGCGGTTATCCGAAGAAGAAGCGGCAGACCGAACTGTTTTGAGTCAACATGGCTAAAATTCTTTATCACGCAGTGCCGGGCGACTGGCGCAAAGAACAGAAATACGCCTTCCTGGAAAAGGCCGGTTCGGTCGCCGGTGTGAAATGGGAAACGCTTTCACCCGATCAAAAGGGTAACTGGATTACCAACGACACGGACGAGGAATTTGAAACCTTCCTCCCCATTGGCAGCAAAGAGGCGAAAGCAGGCACGAACGTCCCGACGATTTTTCGCACTTACTCCCTTGGCGTTTCCACCAACCGCGATGCGGTCGTTTATGATTTCGATGCAAAGCGGCTGGCCAAACGGGTTGAACAATTTGCCGAGGATTACAATGCGGAGCTTCATCGCTGGCAGAAAAAGGGCAGACCGAGCGAAGTGGATAATTTCGTGGATTACGAAAAGCTCAAATGGAGCCGAAATTTGAAACGGTGGTTTCGGCAAGAGGAAGAACTGAAGTTTGATGCTACTGATATTCGTGACTCTGCCTATCGTCCGTTCACCCGCTTGAAACTTCATTAGGGCACCTCCGGAAACTAAAACATGAAAAATCTGAAAGGAAATTGTAGCTGGGAAAACGGCGGTGGATTATTCTCAGCCATGCCTACCAGCCAA